>JAUWJM010000049.1 GCA_030607715.1 Candidatus Aerophobota bacterium | reverse complement strand
GACGCCAATGGAATTACAACAATTTTGAATTTCACTCAAAACTATTATAGAATATGCTACCTGCATTGTCAAAAGTAAATTTGGTTACAGTAATATTGCACGCTTTTCTAAGAAAAAATATAAAAGAGATTATAGAATAAAGAGATAATATTTCCCACTTTAGTAATCTTTGTATTCATTTATCTTCCTTAATAGTAGGCATTCTATCCTTCAATTTAATATCGCTTCGCCTTCTTCCAGCCATTTATTCACCATCCTTATTGAAAGTGTAGATTTAAATGATGGGATTAAAAGACAAAAACTTATTCTTTTCTCTCAAGCTTCCTCAAGAACTGAACTACAGTTACAATTTTAATTCCCTGAAAATTTTTAAGAGGCAGGATATGTTTTGCATCCCCTGTTATAATATAATCGGCCTTTGCCTCCAGGGCACATTCTAAAATATGATTATCATCCTTTTTTTTCTTAATTGTAGAAACTTGAGTGGTCGGATTTACTAAAAAGCAAATTTTTTCTATACTTTCTCTAAAAGCTTTTGCTTCTTCTTTTCTGTAATAAAATTTTTGCATAAGAACTCTTTCAAATTCATTAAGAATGAATGGCGAGGTTATCAATTCAACATCACCTTCTCTTGCAAGCTTTATGATTTTATCCGGGTTCCCTCCAAATCTAAGAGCAGATATGAAAATATTGGTGTCACAGACTATCCTCACTTGCGCAACTCATCTATGATTTTTTCAATGTCCTCTTCTGTGTTAATTCCCAATGTCTGTGCACGAAGGCTAAATTCTTTCTGCAACTCCTGCCATTTTTCTCTTTCTAAATACTGTCTTATAGCTTCTCTTAAAAATTCACTTTTCATTTTTCCTTCTTTTCTTGCTCTTTCCTCAATCTCCTCTGCCATCTCTCGAGGCAGGGATAGACTCATTACTTTTACTTTTGATGGCATTTTACCTTTCCTTTAATTCCTCTATTTTTATTAAATCTTAATAAAAATAAACATTTTGTCAAATTTCGTTTTGTTTAGATTAACCCAGATTCGGTAAACTGGTAAAACTCTTCACTTGGGCAGGGAAGGCCAGCATCAGCTTCCTTTAATCCCCCCTGGTGTGGGAGGGGATTAAAGGAAGGGGGACATTTAGCCTGTCAGTAGCTTTTAATCTTTACTTTACAGAGGGCGACTGAAGTCGCCCCTACCCAACGGGAAGTATTTTTTGCTCATAAGAAAAGTTTTCTGAAAAACTTAACTTTTGCGAAAGCTAAACTCAAAGCAATGTTCCAAGATAAATTTGGTGGAATTATTTAGATTGCCGAATTCAGGTTAAAGATAGACAAGGGATTGTTTCGGGATTTTGTCTCTTGCAATGACATTCTCCTTGCTCTTTTGCCATTCTCGCAGGTTTTAGCCTGCGGCTACTCCTCTTTTAATGACATTAGGGCAATTTTATTTTAGAAAAAAAATTGAGATTGCCGCACCTGCCTTCGGTAGGCTCGCAATAACAGAAAAGAAAAAAGTTTTAGATAACTATGGCGGAGAGGGTGGGATTTCTTCGGGGGAGAACACCCCCATCGCTTCGCTCCTCCTCCGAAACCTGCTAACATTAGGCAGATCTAAAGGTCTGCACTACATTGTTCGCTTCGCTCACTCCTCATCCACAGGATGCTCATCGGCTCGGCTTCAAATCCCACAAATTAAAAACGGAGAGGGTGGGATTTGAACCCACGGAGCACCTTTTAAGGCGATCAGTTGATTTCGAATCAACCGCTTTCAGCCGCTCAGCCACCTCTCCAGTAAAATTATCTTAGATAATTTTACTTGTGGATTAGAAGTTTGATTACTTGGTAAAGAAATAAAGCTCCAAGTTCGCACTAAAATTGCACTAATTAAATAATTTTTAATAATACACTTCACGTCTATGTTTTACTCGAAAAATAGTTATTACTTTTCTTTTTTTGTCGATATAGTAAAGAATACGATAGTTGCCTGTTCTTATTCGCCATTCATTTTCTCTTCCGGTAAGTTTCTTTGCCTTAACAGGAAATGGATTATCCTTTAAATTCTGAATAATAACATCTATTCTTCCAAATGTTCTCTCGTCAAGTTTATCTAAATCTTTTTGAGCTGTTTTCTTAATTTCTACTTCGTACATTCCCTCTTTTCTTTCTATATTCCTCGTAAGGGATAACTTCTTCTCCATATAATTTTTTGAAATCTTGAATGTCTTCCATATCTTCTAACAATTCCATCATCCGATTAAAAGTATCTATATCTATTATAACCCCCTTTACTTTGTCTCCACTATAAATATATTCAATTTTTTTTCTGTCTACTATGCTCATTTAATTCACCTCTTTTTTCATAACTTCTAATTTTTCTCTTGAATATATAGGGATTTATAAATTATCAAGGGCGACTAAAGTCGCCCTCACTCGTAGAAGAGATCCGTATTTTATCGGGTAGGGGAGGCTTTAGCCTCCCTTTTCTTGGCATTGGATTTCCTTTATCTTCAATTGTGTGAAGAGTTGACGATGTCCATACTTGCGGTGATAGTTCTTACGTTTCTTAAATTTATAAACTATAATTTTCTTAGACTTGCCCTGTCCTAATACCTCAGCCGTTACTTTAGCTCCATCTACTAAGGGATTACCAAAGATAACCTCATCATCCTCTTTTACCATTAACACTTTATCCAATACTAACTCTTTTCCGTCTTCTATATCTAATTTTTCCACCTTTATTACAGAGCCTGGATTTACCTTGTATTGTTTCCCTCCTGTCTCTATTATCGCCATCATTGAAAAATCTCCTTTATACTGTTAGATGGTAAGCATCTAACAGGGTTTATGTTCCTATTTTCCAAGAAGAAAGATACTCCTTCTGTTTCTCTGTTAACTCATCAATGCTAATTCCCATACTACTTAATTTTAATTCAGCTATTTTTTTATCAATTGAGGATGGCACTTTGTGAACCTTTTTTTCTAAGTTCCCCCCTTCCCGGGATATATATTCACAACAAAGTGCTTGATTGGAAAAGCTCATATCCATCACCATAGATGGATGTCCTTCGCCAGCGGCTAAGTTAATTAGCCTGCCCTCCCCCAATAAATTTATCCTTTTACCATTTTCCAGTTGAAATTGTTCTATAACACCTCTTAGCTTTGTTTTTCCCTTGCTTAAACTGTTAAGGTCTTTTAGATTAATCTCCACATTAAAATGGCCAGCATTAGCCACTATAGCCCCATCTTTCATTTTAAGAAAGTGCTTTTTAGAAATTACATCCCTATCTCCGGTGGTGGTAACAAAGATATCTCCTGTAGGTGAGGCTTGTTCCAGTTTCATCACCTGATAGCCATCCATAACTGCCTCTAAAGCTCTTAAGGGGTCTATTTCGCAGACTATAACACGGGCTCCCATTCCCTTGGCTCTCATAGCTATTCCTTTTCCACACCAACCATATCCACAAATCACAAAATTAGAGCCCGCTAAAAGAGTATTGGTTGCCCTTAGAATTCCATCAATTGTAGACTGACCTGTTCCATATCTATTATCAAATAGATGTTTGGTGTTAGCATCATTTACAGCAATAATGGGATATTTCAATTTTCCTTCTTTGGCTAAACTTCTTAATCTAATTACCCCGGTAGTAGTTTCTTCTGTTCCTCCCAGAATTTCCCTGGTTAAATCTTTCCTTTCAGAGTGGATAGTAGAAACCAGGTCTGCTCAAACATCCAATGTAATATGAGGATGTAAATATAAAACCTAGTAAATATGATCATAATAGGTATCTCTCTTTTCTCATCTTACAGAAAAAACTTCTATTAGATAATCTTTAACCAGTGAGGCAGCAACATCTTCCTGAGTGGAAAGAGGGTTAGAGGCACATAACCTTACCCTGGCCCCTGCTTTTTTTAAAGTATTTACCAGATTAGCTGTCTCTGAAGTTACATGAAGGCAAGCACTAATTCTTATCCCTTTTAGTTGTTTTTCTTGGAAGAATCTTTCCTCAATTAGATGCAGCACCTTCATCTTTGATCCGGCCCATTCAACTTTAGCTTTACCCTGATGAGCTAACTTTAGATTTTTAACATCATATTCCAAAGAAGTTCTCCTTTTATTTTGTAATTAAATTATATTAAATAAACCCTCTTTAGTCAAACCTGGTGCATTTAATAAAAAAGGCGACCTAATGTCGTCTTTTCGTGACCTTAGGAGCCTAGTGGAAAAGTGGCTTTTTGTAGAGGTTTCATTTATGAAACCCGCTCTGCTAACGGGCCCGATAAATCGGACCGCTACAATATTGGGATTTTTCACCAGTCTCCTATAAGGCTGATAAAATGGGGATTTCCAGCTAAGAGAAATAGATATTACACTTTCCATCCTTTCATGGTGCTGGAGAATAGTTTCAGCAACCGGCCAGGGAAACCCTGTATCCTTTAGTATCTCATAGGTAATCTGACTGTAAAGGTGCTACCCTTTCCCACTTTACTTTGCACTTGGATAACTCCTCCATGTCTTTCTATTAGGGTCTTTGTAATTGCCAGGCCCAGTCCAATACCCTTAGCCTTGGTGGTGAACAGGGGTTCAAAGAGCTTGTTCAGGTTCTCCTCAGGGATTCCCATTCCTGTATCGGTGAAGGAGATGGTCAACCATTCCGGACTTTCCACTTCGGACTTAACGCTCAATCGACCACCCTCAGGCATAGCTTGAATACCATTGAGGATGATGTTTCCAAAGACTTGACCGAGTTGATCAGGATCAGCCAGGATGGCTGGTAATGTCTCATTTAACTGACTCACCACCTTGACATTTTTTGGCATGGTGATACGGGACAGTGTTCCCTGGATGAGTTCATTGATATCCACCTTCTGTCTAATAGGGAGCTTTGGACGAGCAAAGTCAAGAAGGCTACTGATGATCCTCTCAGATGTTCCCACTTCCTTGTCTAAAATCTCCAGAGTTTCCTTTACCTCTGGTTCAGGTTTCTTTAGAGTCAGGTTGAGGAAATAGGCAGCATTTTTAATGGCTCCCAGGGGATTGCGCAGCTCGTGGGCCACATCGCCGGCCAATTGCCCCAGCACGGCCAGTTTCTCTGAACGTACCAGTCTCTCCTCTGCCTGTTTACGTTCCGCGATCTCTTTTTCCAGGTCAGTATAAGATTCTTTTAATTTGCCGGTCATTTCATTGAAGGCAGTGGCAAGCTGGCCCATTTCATCTTTGCTTTTTAGGTCAATTTTATGTTCAAAGTTTCCTTTTCCAATTATTTCTACCCCTTTTGTTAGTTTACCTAACGATTTGGAGATGATTCTGCTAACAGTGAGTACTATAATTACTATGAATGCAACAAGAATTAACACTAAAGATAAAGTTAAATTTTTAGCTAACTCTTGAGCTTTTATTAGTTCAGCCATTGACTTTTCAGCAAGCCTGGAAGCATCAATGATTATTGATTGTGATTTTATTAACAGTTGAGCCCCTAATCTTTCCTCTAAGCGAATAGCAGTGTCAATCTTTTCTTGAGCAGATCCCTCTTGAATAAGTTTTTGCATTTTCCCGTAATTTGCAGTTACTTGTGAGAATAAATCACCAAGAACAGTATACTCGGCGTGTATTGATTCCATCAATCCCCTCTCTGTTTCTTCTTCTGCTGCCAAGATTTTTGCTGTGGAATCATATCTTAAATGCCATTGCTGTTCCATTCGCTTTTCGTGATATATTAAATATTCGTGTGCAATTATATTAAGTTGTGATACAGCCAAATGTGCCTCATACACTAACTTATACTCTTTGCTCTCTTCAGTTATTTTATTGGAGGTTAAAACCACTACCAGGACAAATATGCCAAACAGGCAAATTGAAATTATAGAACTAAGATATAGTTTATCTCTAATTTTCATTTTTTTATTATGATTAGCGTATTATTCCTATAGCTTCTGGTTTAACTTCTCCTAAGGCATCCATGTAAATGTAATCAAGATAGTTTGGAACTTCTGTTGCATCTGTTAAATTGTTTTCAATTGCCCATCTTGCCTGGTCTTCCATTGTTACTAACAGGCTTTGAGATAGAGAGATTCTGAATTCATAGCCATCCCATAGTTTATCTATAGATTCTCTATCTACTTTCAGGCGTGAGGCAACGATATCTACAGATTCTTCCCGATTGTCTTTGATAAACTCTTCTGCTTTTGCCAGAGCTTTGAGTATTTTTTTTATTAGTTCTGGATTATTTTCAATGAAATCTTTCTTTGAAACTAAGTTAAATGTTGCCATGTATCCTACTATGCTGGGCAAAATGATGGCCTTATCTCCAAGGATTTTTTGACAGTTTAATATGTTTGGCTCCCAGGTAAAGATTGCATCTACATCACCATTTATAATCGCCTCCACCATTTCTTCAGGTTTCAAATTAACTATCTCAACATCAGAGAGATCTAAACTATTAAAGGTAAAAAATGTGACCATAAAAAAATGTGCTGTTGTTCCTATGGTTGTGGCAACCTTTTTACCAATTAGATCTTGTGGGGTATTAATGTTTTTATCTTTTCTGGCAAGAGCTTTTGAGTGTTGAGCAGAATCTAAGATAGTAGCAAAAATAGCAAAATCATTTTGCTCAAAACTACTCAAGACAATAGGAGGACCGGCTACTGTTCCCATATCAAGCTCTCCTTTTAATGTGGCTGCTAAGGCAAATTTTCCAGCTGGATAATCTTTAATTTCCATATCTATGCCTTGCTCTAAAAAATAAACCTTTTCCCTGGCGATATGAGCCAGGGAAGGAAGTAGGCTGGTAGAACTAATGCCCATGGTTACTTTTTTAACAGGTCCGGTGTATTTTTCTGGTTGTCTTTGAACAAACCAATAAAGGCTAATCCCGAGGATTATCACCGCAATCACAATGATAATTCCTATTAATATTTTTTTGGACATAATTTTCATATTTTCCTCTCCAATGGGCATAGCCTTACCATATTCGTGGATACATTTTTAACCATACTGGGATGTGTAATGCTGGTAGTTATTGCGACCACTTCTTTTGACCGAGTACATAGCAATATCGGCATGACTTATCAGAGTATCAGCATCTTCACCGTCAGTAGGATAGATAGCAATTCCAATGCTTATAGTAATGGAAATTTTGTGCTTGTTAACCATAAATGGCTGTTGAAAAGCTCCCAGAATTTTTTGAGCAATCCTGGTTGCATCTTTTAGCTGATTAATTTCTGGTAGAAGCAGTAAAAACTCATCTCCTCCTATGCGGGCCACGATATCGCTTTTACGCAACATATTTTTTAATCTATTACCAACACCTTGTAGCAGCTTGTCACCCATGCTGTGCCCCAGTGCATCATTAACATTTTTGAAATAATCCAGATCAAGCATCATCACGGCAAGTCTTTGCTGGTGGCGATGTGCATGAGCTATTGCCAGAGTAAGATCATTATTGAACAGAGTTCGATTGGGTAGATTGGTGAGGATATCGTGAGTAGCCATATAGGCAAGTTTTTTTTCATTTTGTTTACGCTGGGCCAGTTCTTGCTGAGCTATCTTTAACAGCCTCCTGTTCTCTACCACTAAATGTTGCTTTCTAAGGGCTTCCCTGACTATAGCCAACACCTCGTCCATGTTCAAAGGCTTGGTGATGTAAGCCGATGCCCCCTTGTTTAAGGCTTGCACCGCGGTTTTTACAGAGGCATGAGCGGTGATTATGATCACCTCCAGGTCAGGGTGCATTTCCTTTAAAGATGATAGCAACTTTGTTCCTTCTATATCAGGAAGCCTGATGTCCAGGAGTGCCAGGTTGAAGAATTTTTTCTGCATCTTCTCTATAGCTTCTCGCCCCATCCGAGCTGTCTCTATCTCATAGCCCTTCTTTTTAAATATAAGCGCTAGGGTTCTACAGGTGCTCTCATCATCATCCACGATTAAAATACTCTGTTTCTCATTCATTTTATTGTTTGAGGTAGTTTAAAACTCTTGTTCCTGTATTTTCAGTCTATTCGGTCTATCTCGTTTATCTGGTTGATAGGGTCGTTGCGTCTTTGCCTCGTTTTACTTATTACACATTACATATCACTCATTACCTATTGCAAGCTTGACCACTACAATTCTTAATCAGGTCAAGTTAGTTTTTAAATCATCTCTATAATAGTTTAGCTTTCAAAAAAGATTTTGGCAAATCCCTGCGGATAGCCAACCTCGTCTTTATCCCTCAAATGTAGTTCAGGCCTTTAGGCCTGATGAATTTAGGCAGACCTGAAGGTCTGCCTAAATTGTTAGCTTTTAGGAAAACTTACCTATTACAAATGCCCTGGACTGAATTTTGCTTTTGTTTGTGTTCATTTGTGTAAATTCATGGCTAAACAGTTACATTGTTTTTAACTTTGCAGTACGATTATTACTTGCTACCTTCTGATTTCGGGGATTTAGCTTCTATGACCTTCTTTTGTTCACCCTCCTTGAAAAGTTCAGCTATCCCAGCGATGCTTCCTAAGATACCAGAGGAATCCAATGGTAAAAATATCTTTGTTGCCTGCCCCTGAGCAATTCCTTTCAGGGCTTCTAAGTATTTGATACCCAGAAGATCGTTAGTAGGGCGTCCTTCATGAATAGCTGAGAATACTTTCAGTATTGCCTGTGCCTCTCCTTCAGCAACGGTCAATTGCCTGAACCTTTCAGCCTCAGCAACCTTTTTAATGGATTCAGCTTCACCCTCAGCACGTAAAATCTTGGCTTGTCTCTCACCCTGAGCAACTCTAATGTTAGCCTCTTTAGTACCATCAGCCGTGGCAATCATTGCTCGCCTTTCACGCTCTGCCTTCATTTGTTTATGCATGGCTTCTGTTACATCAGCTGGGGGCTCAATTCGTTGTAGTTCGACCCGTGTTATCTTTGTTCCCCATTTGTCAGTAGCCTCATCCAATATATACCGAAGTTTAGTATTAATGCGCTCTCTTGAGGTAAAACTCTCATCCAGTGACATATCACCAATCACATTACGCAGATTTGTTTGAGCAAGCTTTGTTGTGGCCACCAGGAAATTTGCCACATTGTAGCTTACTTTGACCGGATCAGTAATCTCGTGATAGATGACTGCATCCACCTCTACTGCTACATTATCTTTGGTAATAACATTCTGTGGTGGTACGTCTACTACCTGTTCTCTCATATCTATAGGCTTTATGTGTTCAATAAAAGGGATTATTATCGTTAATCCACTGTTTGCGGTTCTCTGGTATCTACCCAATCGCTCAATCAATCCTTTTTGCCAGGGCCTTATAATTTTTATACTTGTAGCCGCAATTATTATGATAACAATTGCGACAACAAAAATTCCTGCTATCATCATGTTTTTCTCCTTTTAACTATGAGGTGAGTTCCCTCAATTTTTACTACGTATACGTGAGGGCAGGCATCAATAGCTTCTCCATCTGCTGATTTTGCACGCCACTGTTCACTTTCAACTCGTACTTTACCCTTACCAGTATCTGGATTAATCTCCTCCAGGACTACTCCTGTTTTGTTAATGAGCCGATCCGGTCCCACCTTTTTCTTCTGTCCCTTGGTAATACGCTCAGCAAATCGTCTTGATAATACAAGACAAACGGCAGAAACTATTACGAAAGCACCCCATTGCCAGGCCATAGACAACCCCACACCTGCAAGAACAGCAGCTACTGCAGCTCCCACACTAAACCAGAGGATGAAAAAACCGGCAGTGAATATCTCAGCAATGAGACAAACAGCAGCCAAGGCTACCCATAAAATCCAGGGGCGCAGGAATTGTTCAGTCGCACTGGCAGGTACGGACACAACTTGAGCTCCAACTAAGTCAAAGGCCTTCAATATCTCATCTATGTTTTCTACCTTATAATCAGCAACTTTGCATTTCAATGCCTCATTGGTGGTAAGAGTTAGCAGCTTACCTTTTTTGATCAGCTCGGGTATCTCCACCTCTTCATCAACCATTGCTTCTGCTATCTTTGTTGGGTGGTTGTTCTTTTCAGCGGTTGATTTCACCTCCTTCCGCCAGTATGATATCACCTTTTCTGATGCCTTCTTACCTAAAAAATCTACCGGTGTAGCTGCACCAATAGTCGATCCAGGAGCCATCACAATTTTCTTGGCCGCTAATGAGATGAGTGTACCAGCTGATATCGCCCTCTTATTCACGAAAGCAATAGTTAAAATTTTAGAGTCAAGTATAGAATCTCTAATCTTAGTGGCAGCATCCAGTTGACCACCAAGAGTATTGATCTCCAGTATTATGGCCTTTGCTTTTGCGTGCTCAGCATCATCAATGGCACGAGCAATAGATTGAGCGACTCTGGAATTGATGGTTCCTTTAATTGGAATAAGATATACAATCTCATCTGCTCTGGCTACTGCTGTGAGAACTGTTAAAGTAATAACAAAGGCTAACAGGGCAGCCAAATATCTTAAGATTTTTTCCGGCTCAATTCGGTAATAATCATACAGTCTTTTAAGAATGATTGAAGATCCCAATTTTAACTTCCCT
>JAUWJM010000065.1 GCA_030607715.1 Candidatus Aerophobota bacterium | reverse complement strand
AATGCGTACAGATGAGATTGGGAGAGTATGATAAAAGTGATACAAGAAAACCAATTCCCATCCCTGGTTCTGAGTTTTTTCTCCCGGTTGACTCGGTAATCTCTGCTATAGGTCAAAGGGCTAATGTTTCTTTTTTGCCTTCCTCTATAAAAAGAACTGAGTGGGGCAGTATTTATGTTAATCCTAAAACTTTAGCTACAAGTAAAGAAGGAGTATTTGCAGGAGGAGATGCAGTAACAGGGCCAGCTACAGTGGCTGAGGCAATAGCCTCTGGTGAGAGGGCAGCTATATCTATTAACCGATATCTAAAAAGAGAGTCTCTTGAAAGACCTTCCCAGATAAAAAAGAAATACTTTGAAGAGATGGACCTTGTTGATATTGAACCTTCCCCGGATAAAAGGGTTAAAATACCCTGTATACCCTTGGAAAAGAGGAAAAAAGAATTCAGAGAAATTGAGTTTGGATTGGATAAAGAAAAAGCTATCAGGGAAGCCAAGAGGTGCTTGCGCTGTGATATAGAACAAATGAGGAGTAAGTAATATGGCTAAGGTGCATTTAGATATAAATGGCAAAAAGGTATACATAGAGGAAGGAACTACTATATTAGAGGCTGCCAGAAGTGTAGGTATAGACATACCTCATATTTGTTATGAGGAAAGATTTTCTTCACCATCATCCTGCAGGCTCTGCGTAGTGGAGGTAAAAGGAATGGAGAATCTTGTTGCTTCCTGTTCCTATCCGATAAGGGAAGGAATGGAAGTTAAAACAAACACCGAAAGGGTTAAAAAAGCAAGAAGAGTAATTATGGAACTTCTTATATCCAATCATCCTCTTGATTGTATGACCTGTGAGAAAAGTGGAGATTGTCTTTTAGAAAAGTATGCCTATGAGCTGGGTGTTTCAGGGTCCCGTTTTCAGGGAGAGAGAATAGATTATCCGGTAGTTTCTGATAATCCTTTTATGGAACGTGATAATACAAAATGTATTCTTTGTGGTCGCTGTATAAATGTGTGCCATGATGTTCAACAGTGCGAAGTTCTTGATTTTGCTGGCAGAGGATTTAATACTCTAATCACCACAGGTTTTGATAGACCTTTAACCGAAACTAATTGTGTTTTCTGTGGAAATTGTCTCTCTGTTTGCCCTGTAGGAGCTCTTGCTGAAAAAGAAAGAAAAGGTAAAGGAAGGGAATGGGAACTTAAAAAGACCACCACTATCTGTCCTTACTGTGGATGTGGCTGTCAGATTACTCTTCATACTAAAAATAGTAAAGTAGTTAAAGTCACCTCACCCCAGGATGCTCCGACTAATTCTGGCTGGCTCTGCGCCAAGGGAAAATTTGGCTTTGAGTTTATTAATTCTTTGGACAGACTCACCTCTCCTTTAATTAAAGAAAATGAAGTATTTAGGAAAGTATCCTGGGATGAAGCTCTTGATTTTATAGCCTTAAAATTAAAGCAGATTAAAGAAAGTTATGGTCCTGATTCTATTGCCGGGCTCTCCTCAGCAAAATGCACTAATGAAGAAAATTATCTTTTCCAAAAATTTATGAGAGTAGTTATTGGAACCAATAATGTAGATCACTGTGCTCGTCTTTGTCATGCCTCTACAGTGGCAGGTCTTGCCAGAGCTTTTGGCTCAGGGGCTATGACTAATTCTATTGACGAATTTAATAGGGCTGATTGTATTCTAATTACAGGATCAAATACTTCTGAGACTCATCCCATTATAGCCCTGCAAATTAAAGCCGCGGTAAAAAATGGAACGCAACTCATTGTAGCAGATCCTCGAAAGATAGAATTAACTGAAATAGCTCATCTTTGGTTAAGACATAAATCAGGCACCGATGTAGCTCTTTTCAACGCTTTTATGTGGGTTATCCTTAATGAAGAACTGCAAGATAAAGATTTTATAGACAAAAGAACAAAAGGTTTTGAACAATTTAGAAGAGTAGTTAAGGATTATACTCCTCAAAAGGTGGAAAAAATCACCGGAGTTCCTGCAGATAATATTGTAAGAGCAGCCAGGATTTACGCTAATGCAAAAAGGTCTTCCATAATCTTTGCTATGGGTATAACCCAGCATATTAGTGGAACCAACAATGTCCTTACTCTGGCTAATCTTGCTATGCTCTGTGGTAATGTTGGGAAAGAAGGAACAGGGGTAAATCCTCTGCGAGGACAAAATAATGTTCAGGGAGCCTGTGATTTGGGAGCTTTACCCAATGTTTATCCTGGCTATCAAAGCGTAGAGAATGAGGATATAAGGAAAAAATTTGAAAGAGACTGGAAAGTTTCCCTGTCAGGGAAAGCAGGACTTACAGTAGTGGAAATGATTCATGCTATTGAACAGGGAAAGTTAAAAGGTATGTATATAATAGGAGAAAATCCTCTTCTTTCTGATCCTAATACTACCAGAACTATCAAAGCGCTGAAAAATCTTGATTTTTTAGTAGTTCAGGATATCTTTCTCTCCGAAACAGCTAAACTTGCCCATGTTGTTCTTCCTGCGGCTTGCTTTGCCGAAAAAGATGGCACTTTCACCAATACAGAGCGTAGAGTGCAGAGAGTGCAGAAAGTTCTCGATCCTCCCGGACAGGCAAAAGCTGATTGGGAGATAATATGTGAATTATCTAAGAGAATGGATTATTCTATGCATTACGAACATCCTGCAAAGATAATGGAAGAGATAACATCTTTTACTCCTATCTATGGAGGAATACTTTACTCCAGATTAAGAAAAAAAGGACTACAATGGCCCTGTCCTCACCTTTCCCATCCAGGAACTCCTTACCTGCATAAAGATAAATTTACCAAAGGTGAGGGAAAATTTCATCCTGTTCACTACGAACCACCTGCAGAACTTCCCGATGAGGAGTATCCATTTATTCTCACCACCGGTAGAGTTCTTTTTCACTTTCACACCGGGACTATGAGCCGTAAAGTAAAGGGATTAAACCAGATTTATCCAGAAGGATTAGTGGAGATTAACCCTGAGGATGCTAACTCCCTTAATCTTTCTCAGGGAGAGATAGTAAATGTAATATCTCGTAGGGGGAAGGTAAAGACAAAGGTTAAGATAAGTGATAAATCTTCCTCTGGAATGATTTTTATGACCTTCCATTTTGCCGAATCAGCGGTAAATCTTTTAACTAACGATGCTCTTGACCCTGTGGCTAAAATTCCTGAATACAAAGTAGCAGCAGTAAAGATAGAGAAAATTTAAAGTAACAGTTCAGCCACTAAGTCACCAAGGCACAAAGGAGTGATATGAATTTTAAACCTCTATCGGGAAGAGAAGAATCCATTGCTAAAAAAATTAACCACTGAAGACACAGAATACGCTAAAAATTTTAAGACTGGGTTTACTTGGTGTCTTCGTGTCTTGGTGGCTGAATAGTAACAAATATTTTTGATACTACTATCTTAATTGATAAGGAGTTATATAATGGCAAAGATGAGAACTGAGGTTTTATCTGCAAAGTGGGAACCAAAATCTGATTTTAAGTTAGGTTCCAAGGATATAGAGGGAAAGCTTACCTATTTAGGAAGCCAGGTCTGGAGGAATCCTATTCTTCAAGTGGTGGAAAAGGATATTCCCGAAATTGGAGATACGGAAGTTTTAATTAAGGTAAAAGCCTGTGGAATTTGCGGAAGTGATGTTCATATGGCTCAGTCTGATGAGGAAGGGTATATCTGGTATCCTGGTCTTACTGCCTTTCCCTGCACTTTGGGACATGAGTTCTCTGGAGTAGTGGCTAAAGCAGGAAGATTGGCTATTAACAAACGAACAGGGAAAAGATACACCGAGGGTGAGGCAGTTACCGCAGAGGAGATGCTCTGGTGTGGAAGTTGCCGTCCCTGTGCTGATGGCTATCCCAATCACTGTGAGAGATTGCAGGAGTTAGGTTTTACCTGTGACGGTGCTTTTGCTGAGTATGTTAAGGTGGATGCCCGATATGTCTGGAGCCTGGAAGAATTGAGGAAAAGTTACCGAGATGAGGATATATTTTTAGCGGGCAGTTTAACTGAGCCAACATCAGTTGCCTATAATGCAGTTATAGAAAGAGGTGGAGGTATTCGTCCCGGGGATAATGTGGTTATCTTAGGAGGAGGTCCAATAGGTCTGGCAGCGGTGGCTGTTTTAAAAAGAGCAGGAGCAGCCAGGGTGATCTTATCAGAGCCCTCGGAATCAAGGGCAGGTATGGGGAAAAAGATGGGAGCTGATTGCATAATTAATCCCTTAAAGGAAAATTTCACTGAAAAAGTTTTACAGATAACTGAGGGAATGGGAGCAAAGCTATACCTTGAAGCCACAGGCCTTCCTGATAAGGTCTTCCCTGATATTGAACAAGCTATCTGGCAGGGAAATCAAATTAATAGCACGGTAGTGATTGTGGCAAGGTCGGCTAAGAAAATCCCTGTTACAGGGGAGGTATTCCAGGTAAGAAGAGCATCTATCATTGGCTCTCAGGGGCATTCAGGACATGGAACCTTTCCTCGGGTAATTAGCTCTATGGCCTCGGGGATGAATATGCTGCCTTTAATCACCAAAAGGATAACCCTGGATGGTGTTCCAGAGAATATAGTAATGCTCCAGACTAACCGTGAGGAATGTAAAATCACAGCAGTTTTTAAATAAGAGGGAAAAACAATGAAAGAAATGTTAGCCGCAGTATTTGAGGGCAAAGGAAAACTTAACTTAAAAGAAGTTCCTGTTCCTGAGGTTAAAGAATTAGATGATGTGCTTATTCAGGTAGAAGCGGCCAGTATTTGTGGAACAGATATTCGCATTTTAGAGACTCCCCCCGGACATCCAGCAAATGAGGGAGTAATATTGGGACATGAGTATACGGGGAAAATATTAGAGGTGGGAAAGAGCGTGAAAGGATTTAAAGAAGGTGACCGGGTAGTAATTGATCCTAATATTACCTGTGGCAATTGCACTTACTGCAAGTTAGGCATGCCCAATATGTGTGAAAATATGACCACTTTGGGAATATTCATCAATGGTGGATTTGCCAGATACAATGTTGCTCCGGCAAAAACTTTGCATAAGATTTCCCCCAACTTATCAGCAGAGTTGGCTATTTTTGCCGAACCCCTGTCTTGTGTGGTTAATGCAACGCAAAAACTTAAAGTTCAACCTGGAGAAAATGTTGTAGTTTTAGGAGCAGGGCCAATAGGGCTTTTATTTATCCAGATGTTTAAGGCATCCGGGGCCGGAAAGATAATAGTTTCTGAAATTTCAGAGTATAGAGGTAGATATGCTAAGGAATCTGGGGCAACAAGACTTGTAAATCCCTTAAAAGAGAATTTAGAAAGGGCAGTTAAAGAGGAGATGGTTATTGGTTCAGATGTGGTTGTGGATGCAGTGGGAACATTATTTAAGCAGGCAATGAGTATTGTGCGCAGAGGTGGAAGAATTCTTCTCTTTGGGCAAAATTATAAGGCAAGAGCTGAGATCGCTCAAAATGATATTACACGGGGTGAGCTTGCAGTTTTGGGAAATTACATTGCTAAGTTTACCTTTCCCCTCGCTGTTAAGATTATAGAGAGTAAAATATTAAATCTGGAAAAACTTATTACTCACAGACTTTCATTAAAGGATATTCACAAAGGAATAGAGGCAATGAAAAATCAAGAAGCTATTAAGATAGTTATAACATCCTAAGGAGGTAAAAAGTGTCTGATAAAAAAGGAAAAAAAGGAATATGGTTAACTACAGAAAATCCTGCCATTATGTTTGAGAATACCGAGGTGGGTAGGTTAAAAAAACGAATTTGGGATGCATCAGAGAAGGAAATTGATGCTATATTAGCCGAATATGAAGTGCCATCACCATCAGAGCTTGGAAAGTCGGGAATCTATATTCAAACCACAGTCCGTCAGGAACTCATTGAAAATAGAAGAAAGAATGATATTATAATTATCCCTTTAGGGTCTACAGAGAAACATGGTCGGCATATGAACTCTGGTATGGATACACTTATGGTAACTCAGATTGCTGAGGCAGTGCGTAGATATACGGCTAAACAGGACCAGGCGGTTAATCTTGCCTGGCCCCCTTTAAATTATGGAGCGCATCCTTATCACCATATTGGGATGGCCGGGACGGTGAATATGCCACAGGATGTAATTAAGGAAACTCTTGTCTATGTAATGCTTGGGCTGTGGAACGATGGCTTTCGTAAGCAAATCTTTATCAACAACCATGGTCAGCTCTGGGTTCTGGAATCGGCCTTGCATGAGTTTTTGTATCGCTACCAGCTTCCCGGAATCTTTCAAGTACTGGACTGGCACCGAGGGGTCAGGGAGTTCTTTGGTTTAACTGGAAAGTCCGACAGTATGGAGACAGATTTTGTTCATGCAGATGAGTCAGAAACATCATTAGCTCTCCTTACTTTCCCTGAGGGAATGGTTGATATGGGCTTAGCTCAGGATACAAAGGGAAAGGGATACCTTCCCGATGGCCATTTTGACAGATCAGTAGATCCACTTCGCCGACCTCATCGCTGGTCTGAGGGTGAGGGTCATGCTCCTATAGAATTATCTGGACAACCAGAAGGGACAGTTGGAAAGCCAAGTCTGGCCACTGCTAAAAAGGCTAAGCGTCCTATTGCCGCTATCCTTAGCTATTTGACCTTAGTTGTTGACCAAATTTTAGAGGCTTTTCCACCGGGAAAAGTTCCACCAGTAGAGGAGGTTACGTTGCGCTCAGCTAAGGAGATGGAGCCTTATTTGAAGGAGCCTGAGAGTGATGGTTGGAAACCAGTCTATGGTTTGCCAAGAATTGGATTTTGACAATACCATAGTGAGGGAAAGTAATGAAAAAAAGTATAGTGGTATCAACACCAGGAGCTAAATTCTCTGCTTTAGCCTTTAAGGAGAGTTTTGAAAAGAGCATTAAAAAAGTAGCTGAGTTAGGATATGATGGCGTAGAACTTGCTATTAGAAATCCGAGAGAAGTGGATATGAAAAAAATTGAAAATATGGTGGAGTTATATGATTTAGAGGTACCCGCTATTGGAACAGGCCAAGCGTATAGTGAAGAAGGGTTGAGTTTTTCTCATCCTCAGCGATGGATAAGAGAGAAGGCAGTCAATAGAATAAAAGACCAAATAGATTTCGCTTCCCACTTTAAAGCTCAGGTGATAATAGGGCTGATAAGGGGCAAAATTGAGGATAAGACAGAACGATCCCAGACAGAAAAGTGGACTATTAACTGCTTAAGAGAGTGCAGTAGAATAGCGCAAAAGAAGAAAATAGGTCTTACTCTTGAACCTTTAAATCGCTATGAGACTAATTTTATCAATACAGTGGAGGAAGGAATTGAATTCATAAAAAAGATAGACGCTTCTAATATAGGCTTATTAATAGATACATTTCATATGAATATAGAGGAGATTTCTATCTACAAAAGTATAATAAAGGCTAAAGAGTATCTTACCCATGTTCATTTTGCTGATAGTAATCGGTGGGCGCCTGGCAGTGGACATTTAGATTTTGTGCGGATAATTAAGATGCTTAAAGAAATTGATTACAAAGGATATATTTCAATGGAGATATTGCCAAAGCCTAACTCAGATACAGCAGCAAAAATGGCCATAGAATATTTGAATAAGATTTGCTAATATCCTTTAAAATCAGTAATTAACATATTCGTGGTAATTGATCCTCTACCAGCATATCAACTACCCTCTTTGTCCCTATGGTAGTAAGAAGATAAACCTTTCCCTTTGGTTTGTAAACCACTTCCCCTATAATGTTTGATTCTTTTCCCAGGGGATGATTTCTAAAAATATTAAGGATATTTTCTGCCTTTTTTGCCTCAACAAATAAAATGACTTTTCCTTCATTAGCAAGATATAGAGGATCAAGACCTAAGAGTTCACATACGGCGAGTGTTTCTTCTTGAAAAGGAATACTCTTTTCCCACAGTTCTATGCCAAAACTCTGATCTTGTGCAATCTCATTTAATACACCAGCAGTTCCTCCCCTGGTTGGATCTCTCATAAATTTAATACTACTCCAGTTGTCCTTAAGTTTACTGATAAGATCATAAATAGGAGCACAATCACTTTCCAGGGATGTTTCAAATCCAAGTTCCTCCCGTTGAGAGAGAATAGCAACAGAATGATCACCAATTGTTCCATTTACTATTATTTTATCACCTGCTTTAATGCGCTCAATTCCCAGATTAACCTGAGGTGATATAATGCCTATCCCAGTTGTATTGATAAATATACCATCAGCACTACCCTTTTCAACCACCTTTGTATCTCCTGTTACAACATTAACCCCTGCTT
>JAUWJM010000066.1 GCA_030607715.1 Candidatus Aerophobota bacterium | reverse complement strand
GAGACTGAATTTACTGAAAATTTGCTCCACCTTAACCCGTAGACATACGCTCCCATGAAGGAGAAAAGTGAAAGGAATTTTAAGAAGACTCAGGGAAATTCTCTTCGGGAGTGAGTTAGAGTTATAAATATCTACGTATCAAGAAAAATCTAAGAGATTCAAGAATGGCCATCATTGTATAAAGATTAAGAACATGAAAAAAAATTTGATTACTTCTTCCGTAAATAGCGTAAATAGGTATCTGAAAGAGATAGGCAAAACTCCTCTTCTTACACCTGCTGAGGAAAAAAAATTAGCTATTAAAATAAAGGAAGGAAGGCAAAAACTAACTGACCTTGTTGTAAGATTAATTAAGGTTGTTCAAAAACAGCCAAAAATAGTTGAATTCTTGAAACAGGAAGGCAAAGATATTAAAGATTTGGAATATATTAAAGACAACATCGATAAAGTTAGAGAAATAGCCGATTTTTTAAAGAAAAGAAAAGGAGAAATCTATCGTATTTTTGGTAGCGATCAAAAAAAAGTGAAAGAGCTTTTCCAGCAAATGGAGAGTACTGAGGCTGAGTATGAGTGGCATAGAAAGGAAATGATGAAAGCTAACCTGAGATTAGTAGTGAGTTTTGCTAAAAAATATATTGGCAGAGGTGTCTCTTTCTTAGATCTCATTCAGGAAGGGAATATAGGCCTCTCCCGTGCTGTAGACAAATTCGATCACCGATTAGGAAGACGTTTTAGCACTTATGCCAGTTGGTGGATACGTCAATCTTTATCTCGAGCAGTTGCTGATCAATCCCGGGCTATTCGCTTACCGGTTCACATAGTTCATCTGCTAAAAAAATTAACTATAATTTCTCAAGAATTAGAACAAAAGTTAAAGAGAGCACCTACTCCTGAGGAAATTGCTAAAAAAGCCAATATATCCTCGGAAAAAATTAAGGAGATCTTAGGGGTCGCTCAAAATACTGTGAGTTTTGAGACACCTATGGGCAAAGATAAAGATACTCCTATGATTGATTTTATTCCCAATACTACTTTTCCTCCTCCAGTATATGAAATTACCATTAATATGTTAAAAAAGGATGTAAGGGACCTTTTGGAAAAAATAGTAACCAATCCGCGAGAATTGGAAATTTTAAAGCTCAGATTTGGATTGAAAGAAGATGAAGGGTATTCTTTAAGAGAAATTGGGAAGAAATATGGAGTGAGTAGGGAAAGAATCAGACAAATTCAAGAAAGAGCTCTTAAAAGATTACGTGTTCCAGCAGAAGAAAAGGGGTTAAGAAGTTATCTGGAAATGCTTGACCACTTAAGATCTCAACTTAAGGAAACCTACACTAGCTAATAAGGAATCATTTATCTTATGCAAGTTGGAATTATAGGTTTACCTAACGCTGGCAAATCTACTCTTTTTAATGCTATTACTAAGGGAGGAGCTCGAGTAGCTAACTTTCCTTTTTGCACTATTTCTCCTAATGTGGGAATGGCCCCGGTCCTTGATCCTCGCTTAGAGAGACTGGGTAAGCTGATAAATCCTCGAAAGATTACTCCAGCAGAAATTGAATTTGTAGATGTGGCAGGACTGGTTAAGGGTGCTCATCAAGGTGAGGGATTGGGAAATGAGTTTCTAAGTAAAATAAGAGGGGTGGATGTGTTAGTAGAGGTAACAAGATGCTTCGAGGAGGGGATATCACATCCAGAGGGAACTATTGATCCAGTTAGAGATATACAGATTATAGAATTAGAACTCTTTCTCTCTGATTTGGAAATAGTTCAGCGAAGATTGACAAAACTAAATAAATTAGTAAAGTCAGAAGTTAAAAAAGCTAAGGAAAAAATGATAATAATGGAAAAACTAAGAGATACCCTGGAAAAAGGGAAATCTCCAAAAATGATCTGTTCAAAAGAAGAAGAGGAACTAATAAGGGAGGAGGGATTGCTCTCTTTGAAACCTATAATCTATGTAGCTAACACTGGAGATAAAGATTTAAATTTTCCCTCTTCCTCACTGGTCCATTTAAGAGAATATATTCTTGAAAAAAGGGAGAAGATAATAGAGCTCTGTGCTCAACTGGAAATGGAGTTAAACGAGCTATCTTTTGAGGAACAAAAAGAGTTTATTGAGAGTATGGGAATAAAAAGAAAAGGTGTGGATCAGCTCATAGAAGAAGCTTACCATTTACTAAGTTTAATAACTTTTTTTACCATCACCGGTGGTGAGGAAGTAAGAGCTTGGCCAGTAAAGAAAGGTACCTCTGCTTTTCAGGCAGCAGGAAAGGTTCATTCTGACATGCAGAAAGGATTTATTCGAGCAGAGATAATTACTGTAGCTGAACTTCTGAGGCTGGGGTCTTTAAAGAGAACCAGAGAAGAAGGAAAACTAACTATAGAGGGAAAAGATTACCCGGTAAAGGATGGGGATATTATCCATTTTAGATTTAATTAAGGAGAAAATAATGTCTATATACGATATGACTTTTGCTTTTAGTTCTAAGACTGATGAGGAGAAAAGAGAGGAGTTGTTGAAAAAAATAGAAAGTTTCATCGAGCAAAATCAGGGCAAAATAGAAAAAATTAACCAGTTGGGTAGAAGAAAATTTGCCTATGAGGTGAACAAGGAAAAAGAGGGAGTTTTTGCAACTTTAACCTTTCAAATAGAGCCTGCTTTTGTAGGAGATGTATATAAATTTGTTAAGTCTGAGGACCTGGTAATGAGACTGATGCTTATAAAGAAGAAAAAAAAGTTATCTTTGAAAAAATTAAATCAAGAAGGAGAAAGAGATGCCCACTCTAAATAAAGTGATACTTATAGGCAATTTAACTCGGGATCCGGAGCTTCGCTACACACCCGATGGTACACCAGTAGTTAGCTTTACTTTAGCTGTGAATCGCCCCTTTACTAATCAACAAGGAGAAAGAGATGCTGATTTTATTCCCATAGTTGCCTGGCGAAAACAAGCCGAGAGATGCTGAGAATATTTAGTAAAAGGTAGTCAAGTAGCTGTGGAGGGGAGACTTCAGATTCGTTCTTACGAAGACAAAAATGGAATCAGGAGAAAAGTAGCCGAGGTAATTTCCTGGAGAGTAGAATTTTTACAGAGATTAAAGAAATCCTTTGGAGAGGAAACTGTAGAGGAGAAAGTAGAAAACGAGATAAATAAAGTTTCTTTGAATGGAGAAGAAATAGAAAGTAAGGAAAATCTTAACTTAGAAGAATAGACAATATAAGGAGGAATTAGTGCCAGTAAAGATTTTTAAGAGAAGGAGAAAGGTTTGTCGGTTTTGCCACTCTCCCAAAGATTTTATTGATTATACAGATACCAAAATCCTGCAAGGCTACATTGATAATCGTGCTCGAATAAAGAACAAAAGAAGAACGGGGGTATGTGCCACACATCAAAGAGAACTTTCTCGAGCCATAAAAAGAGCCCGACAAATGGGATTTTTACCTTATAAATAAACCCCATTAGATAGCAACATCTAACGGGGTAAAGGAGAGTGAGTATGAAGGTAATACTGGAGAAGTCTATAGAAAATTTGGGTAATAAGGATGAGATAGTTGAGGTAAGCGATGGCTATGCTAGAAATTTTCTTATTCCAAAAAAGCTCGCTCTTCTATCTACTCCCAGTGAAATTAAACAAAGGAAGGAAAAAGAGAAAATAACTCAGAAGAGGATAAAAAAAGAGAAATTTAAAGCTATCAGAATCCAGGAAATGTTAAAGGGAGCCAACTTAGTGATAGAAAGAGGGGTGGGAGAGGAAGGAAAGTTGTTTGGTTCAGTTACCACCCAGGATGTTGCCGAGCAAATTAAAAGGAAATTTGATCTGGAAATTGACCATCGCAAGATTATTTTAGATGAGCCTATCCGGGTAATCGGAATTAGAAAAGTTTCTGTAAAATTGCATCCAGAGGTAGAAATATACCTGCAAGTAGAGGTAAGAAAGAAAAATGAAAAATAAAGTTTATATTATTGATGTTACTAATAGAGATGGAGTTCAAACTTCTCGCCTGGGCTTAGCTAAGCTGGAAAAGACCATTATCAATCTTTATTTAAATGAAATGGGAATTTACCAATCTGAATTTGGTTTCCCTTTTACCAATCATGAGATAAACTATCTTAAAGCTAATTTAGAATTAGCTGAAATGGGAGTTCTTAAACCAATAATTTTATCTGGTTGGTGTAGGGCCGTTAAAGAAGATATAAAAAAGGCCCTAAAAATGGGGATAGAGCATATCAATATCTCCATTTCCACCTCCAGGCAAATGGTGAAGGGTAAATTCCAGGGGAGGATAGTTAGAGACCCCAAGGAAGATCCTCACAAACCCAGTATTATAGGAATGATGACAGAATCTTTGGAAACAGCTAAAAAGGGGGGGATAAAAACAGTAGGGATTAATGCCGAGGATGCTTCTAGAACTGATGATGATTTTTTAATTAAGTTCTGCCTGATAGCTAAAGAATGTGGGGCTGATAGAATAAGATACTGTGATACTCTTGGTTATGATGATCTCTTTACTATTTATCATCGAGTGAAAAATTTAGCTCAAGAAGTTCAGATTCCTATTGAACTTCATTGCCATAATGACCTGGGGATGGCTGTTGCCTGTTCGGTTGCTGGAGCAAAAGGAGCTATAGATGGTGGGGTAGATGCCTATATTAATACTACTATAAATGGAATGGGGGAAAGAGCAGGAAATGCTGATTTGGTCTCTGTAATATTAGCTTTAAAAAAGAGCAGCGGTTTAAAAGATTTAAATTTGCTGGATGAGAGAGTAAACCTCTCTAAATCCTGGAAGATCGCCAGATACGCTTCCTATTCTTTTGATGTTCCTATTTCTGTAAATCAGGTGGGAATAGGTGATAACGCTTTTGCTCATGAGTCAGGGATTCACGCTGATGGCGCTTTAAAAGATAGGAAAAACTACGAGCTCTACGACTTTAAGGAGTTAGGTAGGGGTGATGCGGAAATAGTAGAAACAGGAAGGAGAATAACTACCGGAGAGTATGGGGGAATCAAGGGTTTCAGGAATGTTTACGACAAACTAGAAGTTAAGTTTAGAGACGATAAAGAAGCTTATAAGATACTGGAGTTGGTTCGCTATGCTAATGTTCACACTCAGAAACCTCTTACTGAAGATGAGCTTTGCTTTATCGCCCAGTATCCAGAGCAGGCTAAGCAAATCCTCACTGTAGTTCCCTCTGTTTAAGAACAACTTAATTTAGTCAGGAGTTTTTCTCCTACTTCTCTTATGTTTCCTGCTCCTACAGTGATAACTAAATCTCTTTCTCTTACCTGTTTTACTAAAAAATTAATTATCTCCTCAAAGGTATCTAAATAATAGGTTGGCAGTTTTCTTTCTTTTTCAGTTACCTCAAAGAGAAGCTTTCCATTTACTTCAGGAAGAGGAGGTTCTCCTGCCCCATAAATTTGAGTTAAAATAAGAATATCTGCTTTCTGGAAAGCAAGAGAAAATTTATTTAAGAATAATTTAGTTCTGGTATAACGATGGGGTTGAAAAATTACAACTATCCGACGATTCATCCTCTGGGCTACTCTTAAAGTAGCTTCAATTTCCGTGGGATGATGAGCATAGTCATCAACTATTAACACTGAATGAGCCTCTCCAATTACCTCAAATCTTCTCTTTAGCCCCTGAAAGTTTGAAAGAGCTTCTTTTATCTTGTTCCAGGCTATATCAAGGCTTATTCCCACTGAAACAGCAGCTAAACAATTGTAGATATTGTGCTCACCCGGCAGAGGAAGATTAATCCCTCCCAATACTTTAGCCTTGTACTTAATCTGGAAAGAGGAACTTAAAGGATAATACTTAATTTTTTCTGCACAAATATCTGCCCCATGTAATCCATAAAAAAAGATATTCTGAGATGAACATTTACCAATGGCCTGGGAAATTCTTCTTACTCTTTCATTATCCCAATTAGCTATTAAAGTACCTCTGGATTTTAATTGGGAGAGAAAATTCTTAAAAGCTTGATTAAGCTTACCCTGAGAACCATAATATTCCAGATGATCATCTTCTAAGCTTGTAAGTACGGCTATTTTAGGATGGAGAAGGAGAAAAGAACCATCTGATTCGTCACTCTCAGCTACTACATATCGGTCAGTTCCCAAATAGCTATTTCCCTTGATTTCGGTAAGCTCTCCTCCAATGAATACTGTAGGATTTTTCCCTGCCTTTAAAAGCAGGGAGGCTATAAGAGAAGTAGTTGTAGTTTTACCGTGAGTTCCGGCTACTACAATTCCTTCCCCTGCATTAACCAGATAGGACAAAAGCTTCCCTCTTGAAATGACGGGTATTTTTCTTTTTTTAGCTTCACTTAGCTCTGGATTATCCCAGGATATAGCCGAGCTCATAACTATTAGATCAGCATCTTTTATATTTCTGTAGTTGTGTTCCCCATAAATTTTAATTCCTCTTTTTCTTAGACAACAGGTGAGGATATTTTCTTTTATATCTGATCCAGAGATTTGATAACCTAACTCAAACATAATCTTAGCCAGTCCGCTCATTCCTATACCTCCGATACCAATAAAGTGAATAGAGTTAATTCCTTTTAACATTTTATCCTGAACCCGGCTAAAGTTATTTTGGAATACCAATTCAGACCTCATTTTACTTTTTACTTATCACTTATTACTTATTACTTATTACATATTACAGTCCTTGAGCTACCAGACTACGGATTATTTTAGTTATCTCCTGAGCAGCATTC
The DNA here is from genome assembly GCA_030607715.1 of Candidatus Aerophobota bacterium. The sequence continues at coordinate 1,544 of JAUWJM010000066.1, read as the reverse complement.
CTCTTCCCTAATTCTTTACTTTTTTTACTCATTTTTAAAATTAACTTTTTATCTGAGATTAACTTCTTGATAAGACCCCTTAATCTTTGTGGAGTAAGCTCATCGTCGTGAATTATTATAGCTGCTCCCATTTTCTCTAAAATTTGAGCATTCTTTAACTGATGTTTATCAGTGGCATATGGATAAGGAATAAGTATAGCTGGAATTCCTCGGGCAGTAATTTCAGCTAAGGTAGTAGCACCACTTCGAGAAATTACCAGATCAGTTACAGCGTAAACATAATGAATCTGGGAGAAGAAGGAGAATATCTTTGCTGAAATTTTTATCTCCCTAAGAGAGTTACTCGCAAATTTCCAATCATCTTTTCCAGTTACAAAGATAAACTGTAATTTTTCTTCCATTCCGTTTTCTTTAAAAAGTTTTACTGTTTCAACTGCTGCTTGATTCAGACGATGAGCCCCCTGACTTCCTCCAAGAAATAAAAGGGTAAATTTATCTTTTTTTAGTCCTAACTTTTTCAAACCTTCCTCTTTGGTAGTGGTTATGATACTATCTCTAACAGGATTACCGGTAAAATAAATTTTTCTCCAGACAGAGGGAAGAAAAAAGTCTTTAGTTTGGGAAAAATTAATGGCTATTTTTGAAGCATATTTTGAAAGCGATCGATTGGTGAAGGAAGGAAAAACATTTTGCTCGCAAATTATGCTGGGGATACGAAAAAAAAACGCGGTAATTAGAACCGGATAAGAATGAAAACTTCCCATTCCCACTACTACATCAGGCCTGAACTGGAGAAGAATTAAAAAGGATTGGAAAAAAGAGATAACCATCTTCCATCCAAATTCGGCCCATTGCCAGAAAAATTTTCTGGGAAGAGAGCAGGTATTGATTTTTTTAAAATCAATTTCACTTTCAAAAAGAATTTGCTGCTCCAAATTCTTTTTCCCCGTTACCCATAAAATATCAGTTGTTGGATTATCTCGCTTTAAGCAAGTGGACAGTGCTAAAGCCGGATAGATATGCCCTCCTGTTCCCCCGGCAACTATCAAAACCCTCATTTTTTGCCTTTTCTCCAGACATATATTACAGGAGTAGCTATGAAAATAGAGGAATAAGTTCCCGTTATAATTCCTACAAGAATAGCAAAAGCAAATCCATGCAAAGATGTCCCTCCAAAGAGAAATAAAATTATAACTACCAGAAAAGTAGTTAAAGAGGTAATGATAGTTCTGGATAAGGATTGATTAATGCCCTGATTGAGAATATCTTTAAAGGTCCCTTTTTTCTTTCTAAAGGTTTTTATATTTTCCTTAATTCTGGCATAGATAACAATAGTATCATTAACAGAGTATCCTACTATGGTGAGCAAAGCAGCGATTGTGGGAAGAGTAAACTCATAGCTGCCCAGGGAGAGAGCCCCTACAGTAATCAAAACATCATGAACCAAAGCTATCACAGCCCCTACTGCAAATCGAAATTCAAATCTCCAGGCAATGTAAACTAACATACCTACTAAAGAAAGAACTACAGCTAAAATAGCACTT
>JAUWJM010000018.1 GCA_030607715.1 Candidatus Aerophobota bacterium | reverse complement strand
GGACAGGGTTTAATATATCAATCCCAGCATTTACAAAGTCATCTAAAAAATCTACGTCAGATCCACAGCTATGATAAAAAGTTTTCCAATTTGTGTTTTTGTGAATCCAATCATTCATTGCTTTATGGGGAGGTTTAAAAACCTCTCTGTATAGAGAGGGGGAGATAAAAGGGCCGTCCTGAGCTCCAAAGTCTGTACCACTCATTACAATTACATCAATCCGATCCTGAACTGCCTGCCTGTATAGCTTGAGATTCTTCATCTGAAGTTCAAATTGATATTGAAATATCTCTTTTATGTACTGTTTTCTTGTTACCATTGACATATACCATTCTTCCGGGTCCCTAATCCCCTTCGGGTATGGGATATGGGGACCAGGAACAATTGCTATATCTCCAAATCCTGCTCCCCAGAAATTGCCTATTAGGGAGTAGTCAGTATTTTCATAATACCATCTAGAGGTTTTTTCCAGATATTCCAGATCTTCATCTGTATATAAGGAGTAAGTTTGCTCAACCCATTCTTTGGGATCGAGTTTGCTCTCATCAATTGGCTCTTGTCTTACTATTGTGTCAAAATAATATCCTCCTTGGGGCATTTTTCCAGATGGAGGAACATCCCTGTCTCCTTTTGGATACTGAACAATATCTCCGTTTTCAAGTACATCATACTCAAAATTTCCTGAGATTAAAACCTTTGTGCCATCGAACATTTTGAATGTTTTCCAATTTTCATTCCTGTAGCCAAACAGTGTTACAGGCAGTTGAATACCATATGTATCTACCTCTAGCAGTTGCTTGACTTCATCTTCTACTTCTGCGAGCATCTGATAGGGATCGTATACCTTAACCAATCCCTTTGAGATACCCAGGGCATTCTTGAGTTTAAGGTAGATACTTGCCTGAATCCCTGTTACAAGTGTACTTCCTAAATCAAGAGGAATTCTATCGGCTTCTTTGTGATTAATAGCAAGTTTTACTCTCTCTCGTGATGTCATTGGTATACTCCTTATTATTTTTTTTCAAGTATTGTTAAACTGAACCACGGAGGATGCAAATAATTAATTTTCCCTCTGTGCACTCTGTGGTTTCATATTTTTTCATGAAATTCAATAGAGCCTTATATTGATGGCAAAGAAAAAGATCAGGTTCTTCTCCTCAAAATAGAATGAATTGAAACAGAAATAATTATAACCAAGCCGTAGAGTAGCTGGGTCCAAAATCCTGTAAGCCCTATGGAGATAATTCCGGTCTCTAAAGACCCTATAATAATACATCCAATAAAGGTTCCAAAAATAGTTCCAGTCCCTCCAAAAACTGAGGTTCCTCCTAAGAAAACCGCAGCCATTGTTCTGAGAAGATATCCTTCTCCCAGCGTGGGCCAATAATATAACATTTCAAAACTGGCCAGTATTCCAGCAAAAGCAGCAAAAAATCCTAATTGTGCGAAGACAAGGATTCTCACCTTACTTACAGGTATACCCATCATTCTTGCACTCTCTATATTATCTCCGGTAAAATATATATGAGCACCAAATTTATGTCGGTTCAAAATTAACCAGAAAAGAAACGCTAATGCAACAGCCCATAACGCCTGAGCTGGAAAAACACCTCCTATTCTACCCACTAAACTCTTAAATAAGATGGTTGCTTTGGCAGGAACTAACGATCCTCCTCTTGCTTTGCTGCAAACCATAACGACTCCTCTCCAGAAAAACATCGTTCCTATAGTTACTATTAATGATGGAACGCCAACTTTCACTACCAATACACCATTTAAAAATCCTGCCAGCAAACCTGTAATTAAAGAGATTATTAAAGATAAGGTAACATTTCCAGTTAAGCTATATATGCTCATAAATACCCATACGGAAAACCCCATTACCGAGGGAAAGGAAAGATCTATCTCTTTACAAATAATTACTGGTGTCAAAGCTAAAGCCAGGATAGCCATAAAGGGGATGGTGGACATAAGAGAATAGTAAATATAAGGAGCGAGAAAAGTTTTGGGACATCCAATAATAAATAATGTAAATAGTGCTGCAAGCACTGCAAATATACTCCACTGCAAATTAAATTCACTTAGCTTGAGATGGTGTCTTAGTTTTTTTGTTGTTGGACTTGGGCTAAGATTCTCCACTTTATTTTCTCTTTCGTTAAGTTTCTAGGCAATGTGCGATAAATCGCACCGCTGCATACTCCTCGCAATAACAGAGAAGAGGAGTATTCCCTTATTCAACTAAATACTAAATACTATTCCCTATTTAGGTTAAGATTTTCTCCTCAAAATAGAATGAATTGAAACAGAAATAACTATAACCAAACCGTAGACCAGTTGGGTCCAAAATCCTGTAAGCCCTATGGAGATAATTCCAGCCTCTAAAGACCCTATAATAATACATCCAATAAAGGTTCCAAAAATAGTTCCCATTCCTCCAAAAACTGAGGTTCCTCCTAAGAAGACTGAGGCCATTGTTCTGAGAAGATATCCTGCTCCCATTGTGGGCCAATAATATAATACTTCGAGACTGGCCAGTATTCCAGCAAAAGCAGCAAAAAATCCCAGTTGTGCAAAGATAAGCATTTTCACTCTATCTACGGGTATGCCCATCATTCTTGCACTTTCTATGTTATCTCCGGTAAAATATATATGAGCACCAAATTTGTGTCGGTTCAAAACTAACCAGAAAAGAAATGCTAATGCAACAGCCCATAACGCCTGGGCCGGGAGAACGCCTCCTACTCTACCCACTAAACTCTTAAATAAGATTGTTCCTTTAACAGGCACTAATGTTTTTCCCACCCCTGCGCTGCAAACCATAGCGGCTCCCCTCCAGAAAAACATCGTTCCTATAGTTATTATTAATGACGGAACGCCAACTTTTACCACTAATATACCATTTAAAAGCCCTGCCAGCAAACCTGTAATCAAAGAGATTATTAGAGCTAAGGTAGGATTTCCGGTTGAGGCACATAAACTTACAAATACCCATGTGGAAAATCCCATTATTGAAGGGAAAGAAAGATCCATCTCTGCGCAAATAATTACCGGTGTTAAAGCTAAAGCCAGGATAGCCATAAAGGGGATGGTGGACATAAAAGAATAGTAGATATTATGACCAAGAAAAACTTTAGGACTTATAATAATAAATAATACGAACATTGCTGCAAGAACTGCAAACATACTCCACTGCAATTTAAATTCACTTAACTTGAGATGGTATTTTAGTTTTTTTGTTGTTGGAGTGGTGCTAAGATTCTCCATTTTATTTTCTCTTTCCTAAGAAATTATTGAAATTCCGATACTTTGAAATGCATCTGTCTATTATTAGAATACAGCAACTTCTCCATTTTCAGAGAAGTTGCTGTATCGCTTTTCCACCAACTTCAAATAATCACTAAATTACCTAATCCCTGCCTCAGCTAATTCGGCAACAGCTTCAACATTGGAAGCATCTACCAAGCCAGCCCCAGTATCAATGTGAAGCCCCGCAAACTTATATTTTTTAGTCAAGCAGATCTGAAGAATGGGGAGATATCCTTGAAGGAACGGCTGTTGATCATGTACAACTGCAGTATACCCATTTCTAATAGCTTCTACTGTTGCGGCAGTAAGGTCAAACCCTGCACCCATTATTTCTCCTGGTTTCACACCTGCTGATTTGAGGTAGGTTTCTAACGTGGCGGTAAGTCCTCCGTGATCAGTTATGATTAACTTGACATCAGGGTTAGCTGCTATATAACCTGATATAATTGGTGTACCCAAAGGTGCATCAGTATTCACCGCATCTGAGATTTCTATATAATCAACTGTTACCCCTGCTTCTTCCAAACCATCTATACAGCCTTTGGATCTTAGCCCTCGGGTTGGTTGTGATAAAAGACCCCAGACTAAAGCCCTATCTCCTTTTCCTAAATTAAGGATTTTAACGCAATGTCGGGCTAACATAAGCCCAGAGGCATACAACTCCTGACCAGCGTAACCAAAACCCACTGCACCATATTTCTTTTCGATACTGGGAAGATCTGTATTCTGACTGGTTACTATAATCCCCTTGGCAATAGCTTCATCAACTAAAGGTGCAAATGCATCTTCTCCTGGGTGTCCCATGATAGCAATACCATCAGGACGAGCAGCGATAGCATCTTTAAAGTCCGCAATCATTTTTTCAGGAATCCAACTTGACCATACATACTTCACTTTGCATCCCAAATCATATTCTGCTTGCAATGCCCCTTTATAGACAACAGAGGCAAAAGGACATCCCGGTGGTCCTCCACAGAAGAAACGTATGGTTACTCCCTCACCCAACCTTTCAGCTGCTACTCCATAGCCTGCTCCAGTAAAACCTATGCAGAGTGCAACAATTGCTGCCACAACTGCAAACCTTATTTTCATTTTTTACTCTCCTTTTTTTTTATTACCTAGCCCACTTCATGAAAATTTCTTCTCCTAAGACAATTATCTAACTTTTCCTCAGGGGCTTTTTATCCCAAGATGAAATGGCTTATCCTATTTTCACCTCCTTTTTAGCCTTAGCTTATTTATCACCTCAGACTTTCTTACTATAAGTTCAAAAACAATCAGTTTTATCCGTAAAAGTCAAAAGGTTAGAGTGTATCCTAAATCTTTAGCTATTCTAAGGGATTTTATCTTTAGTTTCAGGACTTACATCAGGTTTGTTATTTGAGAAATTGTGGCTGTGGAAACACCAACTTGTTTAGCTATATCCTGGAGAGTAACGTGCCTCATTATGATGTTTCCTTATCGTTACCATTATCAATCAAATTTTACTAAATTTTATTTTTCTGTCAAACTAAAGGGAGAAAAAAATTTGGTAGGATATTCTCATTTGATCTGTAAGTCTAATAATTTAGCTGTGTGTTAACTTTTTTTTTAAATTTTTATTGGATACCTGCCATACTCTTTTAGTGCAAAGTTCCTACAATTAGCTGTAGGAACTTTGCACCTTACAGAAACCTACAAACGATTCTTAATCTTACCTACTATATTTAATCAAGTTCTATCGTATTCCTCTATCAATTAATGAGATCAGACTACCAATAGTCTCTGGAGTTACTACACCTGCTCCTGTATTGATATAGAGACCAGCAAAACCATATTTTTTTGTTAAAACAACTTGAAGAACTGGCAAAAATCCTTGTAAGTAGAGTTGTTGATCTAAAGTTACATTAACATACCCGTTCTGTAATCCATCGATGGTTTGTGGAGTGAGATCGATTCCTCCAGTAATGATTTCACCCGGCTTTTTACCAGCCTCCTTTAGTATTTTCTCGAACATAGATGTTATACCACCATGTTGCGAGCCCATAGCTTTAGCTTCAGGATTTCGTAACAAGTATGCAGTTAAAACAGGAACGCAGAGAGAGAAATCTGCATCTACCTCAGGGGAAATTTCCATATAATCCACATCCATTTCTGCCTCTTTAAGAGCATCATACATACCTCTGGTACTTAATCCTCTTTCTGATTGTGCCATAAGTCCATATACAAGAGCTTTGTCACCCTTTTTGAGACCACTTTCCACCATTTTCTTTCCTGTCAAATAGCCCCCTACATAGAGATCAACACCAGCATAACCAAAGCCTTTACTTGCATACTTCTCATAGAGCTCAGTGAGGGGTGTATTCCCACTTGTTACAACGATGCCTTCATTCTCTGCTTCTTTTACAAAAGGAGCAAAAGCATCAGAACCTGGATGTCCCATAATAATAATACCGTCAGGGCCTGCTGCAATAGCTTCCTTAAACTGCTGAATCATCACCTCAGGCTGCCATCTTGCATATTGCTCAAAGAGCTTTACTCCAAGATGACGTGCCGCATCACGTGCACCATTTGTACGGGCAATGGTTGCAGGACCACCTGGAGGGCCACCACACTGTATATATACAGTCATCCCTTCCCCAAGTAAGGGTTTATCCTTCGCATATCCTGTAATCGTAGAACCTGTTACCAAAACAAGCATTATTATCATTGTGAAAGTTAACGCTAAATACTTTTTCATGGTAATGTTTCCTCCTTTGAAATATTATTTTCTTACTTACAACTAAATAAATAATTTTTTTTTATCTTTTCTTTCATCACCTCCCTATCAATTAAGATCCTGGGGCATCTCTTTTTTTTAATCCTTTGACGAAAACCAAATCTCCAATCCGATGCCCTCCTTCCTTCTTTCTTTTCTCCATAGCAATATGAATAATAAGAGTAATAATAAGTATAAGCCCGACTAGCAACCGTGTCCAATACCCACCTAACCCCGAAGCAATAATTCCTGCTTCAATTGATCCTATAATAAGGGCTCCAAAGAAAGTTCCTACTATTATTCCTTTCCCTCCAAATATTGAAGTACCACCAATAAAAACCGAGGCCATAACAATCAAAAGAAAACCACTTCCTTGAGTTGTCCAGTATGTCGTCATCTCAAGGGTTAAAAGAACAGCGGCAAAAGCAGATATACCGCCCATAAGCGTAAATAACTTTATTTTTGTAGCAGCAACATTTATTCCCATTACATGAGCTACATCTACATTATCACCGATAAAAAGAAGATGCTCACCGAATCTATGTCTATTTAAAATAAACCATAAAATAATTGCAATTCCAACTGCCCAAAGAAACTGAGCTGGTATCAATCCACCTATTCTCGATACGAATAACCTATGAATAAATGTACCTCTTATATTTCTTATATTCCAGGTAAGCCCTCCTGACAAAATAACAGTAAGCCCACCCCAAAAAAACTGAGTTCCAAGAGTTGCAATAATTGATGGTATACCCATTTTTGCTATAAGAATTCCATTCACCAATCCAACTATAATCCCTCCCCCTATTGCTGCTACAAATGGCAACAAAGTATAGCCAGTAATACGATACAAGGAAGCAAATATAAAACCAGAAAACGTTATTATAGCCGGGAAGGAAAGATCTATCTCTCCTGCCGAAACGACAAAAGTTAATCCCAATGCAAGAATCAATGAAGGAGGGATTGAAGACATAAAAGACTTATAAATTCTGTAGTTAAGAAAAGTGCCTGAAGTTGTAAACATAAAAGCTACCATTAGAACTGCGTAAATGATAATAATAGACAGAGCTTCTATTTTCCCAAATCTTATTTTCATAAACTCCATTCTAACCCTTTTCATTATGAGCCTCTCTACTTCTTTGTAGCATATTCCAGTAAAAATTTATCTAACTCATTGAAAGAAATCTCATCTTTCAGAAAGTTTGCGGCAATTTCTCCCCTATCAATTACAATAAATCTATCTGATACCTCATAGACATTGGAAATATTATGAGATATATAAATACATGCTTTTCCTGATTTCTTTATCTTTTTAATAAAATTAAGTACTTTCTGAATTTCCTTTAGTGAAAGGGATGCAGTTGGTTCATCTAAAACAATGAGATCCGCATTGAAATACATTGCCCGACCAATTACAATACCTTGTTGTTCTCCTCCTGAAAGTTTACTTATTGTTGAATCAGCACTAACCCCTGCACCACGAAATCCAATAAGATCAAACATAATATAAGATGATATCTCCTTTTCTTTTTTTAAATTAATAAATCCTAATCGATTGGTTATCTGTCTTCCTATAAAAAAGTTTCTCCATAAAGGCTGCTTTTCTCCAAGTGAACGTTGCTGATATACTGCTTCAACACCCATTTTATGGGCAATTCTTACATTATAATTTTTGAAAGATACCTTTTTATTCTTAATATACATCTCTCCCATTGATGGAGAGAAAACGCCTGTAAGAATTTTTACTATTGTTGACTTCCCAGCACCATTATCACCTATAATCCCAACAATTTCATTAATGCCTACCTGAATATTTATTCCTTTTAGAGCAGCTACTTTTCCAAAATATTTATGAATATTTTCCATTCTTAAAGCTTTTTCAGATTTCCCTTTCATAGAACTTTATCCTTTTTTTTTGAGAGAGTTCTAAAAAAGTCGAAAACTGTAGCGGTCCGATTTATCGGACCTGTTAATAAAACGAGTTTCATAAATGAAACCTCTACAAAAAAGCAATTTTTCAGAGCTCTCTTTTGAGATGATTTACTATAAATTCAAAAACAATCAGTTTTATCCGTAAAAGTCAAAAGGTTAGGATGTATCCTAAATTTTTATCTATATCCTGGAGAATAACATAACTCATTCTCTTTACCTTTTTGAGGTTTCCTTATCGTTACCATTATCAATCAAATTTTACTAAATTTTATTTTTCTGTCAAACCAGAAAATTTCTGTAATCTCTGCGGTGAATACCTACCATATTTTTTAGCTGTTTTTATTAAAGCATCTATATTTATTCTTTTGTAAATATTCAGTAAAGGACGTTCTATGTTGTTGACTCCAAGGAGCAGAGCAAGTAGCCACACCCTTTAGGATGCGTATAAACGCAGGCTAAAGCCTGCGACTATCAAGATTGCTTCGCTCGCAATGACGGGGTTCACTGAGTATTTACAAACAAATTGAATATGCTAAAGATATCCTGTTTAAATCTCAAGACAAGTTAGATATTCTGTTTGAACAATTGCTTAAATATGCTGTTATGTCAGTTTTTCCCGAAGATATTATGTCTTTTCTGGGTAAAAAATTATCAGGTCCTCAAGCGGGTAGAATAGAAACTAGTTGTAAAAAAACTTATCTTGGATATAGAATTAAGCACAGAAATGGATCTATTAGCATTAAGATGTATAACAAGTCTGGCACTGTACTTCGGATCGAAATCACCTTTAATAATATTTCTGAGTTTAAAGTCTATCGAGAAGTCAGGCAAAGAGACGGACAAACCGTAACCAAATTAGCTTTACTAATTGCTGAACTTTATCAATAATTTCTTCTTTTCCCTTTACTCCCAAATATCGTCTTAAATTTTGATGGGCAACTTTGGTAATGCCAGTAGTTATTCCTCCTACATCCATAGGAACTCTATCTGGCTCCTTATGATTTAAAGATGCTATCAATCTTTCTCTATGTTTCATCTTCTAATTATATCAATTTTTTATAGTAACTTATTGCTTCTCTTATTTTTGAAAGGAAGAATTCTATTAATAATTTAATACATATATTTTTTCTGTCAAGAAACCAAACTTATCTTTAGAAACAGTCATTTTTCCAACTTATTGATAAGATAAGAGGTAAACTGAAATGATGAGAATAAGCTTAACTGGTTATTTTTTCTAAAACATTTATCCAGTGCTTGTTATTTTGGAAAGTTTTATATTTTTTTTCGGTAGCTAATATCAGGGCATTCTTTTTCTTGATTTTTTCTTTCTTAAAAACTCGGACATATCTTAAATCATTCTTGCGTAAATCTCTTAAACTGATTTCAATGATATCGGCCAATTCATTATCTCCAAGAATAATAAATTCTCTTTCTCCTTTTTGGTATTCCTCTAAAGCTAAGACTTGAATCTTAGCTTTTATCTCTCTTAAAGAATCAATAGTTCTGTGAACATACCAATAAGATTTTTTAGCTTTCTCGGTAAATCCCTTGGGAGTAAGTATATATTCAAGATTCCTTTTGTTTAATCTTCTAAGCTTTATATATCCTTTTTTAGCTAATCTTTTTAAAACAATATTTACCATTCCCAAAGACATTTCTGCCCTACAAGATATTTCTCTTTGAGTAATAGATTGATTCTTAGCTATCTCATCAATGATTTTAATTTCTCTTACAATAATTTTGGAGGAATCAATAATATCATCTTAATTGTTAATACAAACAACATAATACAGAAAAAAAATATCTTGTCAACTTAATTACCTATCCTTTTCTGTGATGCCCTTAAAAACCTAACTATGATGGGAAATATCAATATAATAAATATAGTAACTAAAAAGGAGATAAAAGGTGTAAATTCCCAACCTTTTTTCCTCGGTTCTACTGATTCTCCTCCAGGTTTTAACGTTAAAGATATTTCCTCTGTGTCCTTTATTTCATATGCAATTATCGGACTGGTTAAAACCTTGGATGGCACCCATCCAAGGTAGTTATTCCTACCAGTTGCCTCTGCCCAGATCCATCCTTCCTTACCACCAATTTTCATAGACATACCCGACTTGTATGACGGAAGATAAACAAGAGCAGCTGCGTGTCCAGGAATAAGGACTACTGCTGATCGATAGCCAGCCATCTTATATAAAGTAGTCAGCAATATGGCATAATCCTCACAATCTCCTCTTGCATCCCCTTCCTGGATACTATGAGCTAACTCATCTGCATTTTGAGCAAATTCCCGGTATCCAAACTGATCAATGTCATGGATGTAACCCACCTTGTTTTTAATAAATTCAAATATTTTCTTTGCTCTGTATTTATCCTCCGGGAACCTATCTAAAAATTCTTTCCCCCACTTACAGGCAAGACTGTCATCTTTTCCAAGGCTCTCAAGAACTATGACAGGCCGAAAGCCTGCACGCATAACTTGAAAATAACCATCCTCTCCTTGAGCTCTTGTTCTACAAATTCCCCAGGAATCATAGATCTCACCATCTCTTTTATAAAATTGACTGCTACATTCCTGGTCAGCTATTAGCCAACTCAAGAAAATGACCAATACTAATATTATTTTTCTGTACATTTTGTTATAAATTATAAAGACATAGTTAAAGCCGCATGTAAAACGATTCCCAGAAAAACAAGATAACTAAAAACGTAGATGCCCACCGCAACAGAATTGTCCCTGATGGCAAGAAATTGAATTTTGGGAGTTAATTTGTTAAATATATTAAAAAGGGCCACTGCTACTAAAAGGCTCACAAAAAAATTTATAGTGAGCAGTTCAAGTCTATTAAAATCTATTAAACTGGTTAATAATGATCGTCCCATAGCTATGGGAGAAGTTGAAACTCCATGAATTATACAACCCAGGAAAATAATAAATCAAGCGATAAAAAAAGCTATAGAGATAGGATCCTCTCCTATTTTCTCTCTTTCGCGAATGGCAGGGGTAAAAACATCCAATATTCGGATTCCAAGCCAACCAAGAAAGGAACAAAAAAAAGTAATTATCACTACCCTTATTATCCAAAAAATGACTAAAAGGTGAAAGGAAACCACAGGACCTACTTGCATTTTTTTATCTCCTTTATTAAGTTGAGGTAGTTTACGAACTCCTCTTCTTGTATTTTCTTTCCAAATCTATCTTTTCATCCACCGTATGATCCCAATTACTCCAAAGATGACTAAGAATAAAGCTATTAAATAACTAACAATAGCCGGGAAAATAAAAATTATAATCCCAAAAATGAGTGCCAATACATATCCTGAAATACCATTTTGTAAATAGAACATTGATAGCCTCCTTATTTAAAGCGCATTTTCTTACCCAACTTATTTAAGGTATAGGAATTTATAAATTATCAAGGGCGACTAAAGTCGCCCCCACCCATAGAAGGGATCCTTATTCTTTGGGTAGGGGGGCTTTAGCCTCCCTTTTCTTGATTCTAATTTACGTTATTTTTAGTATTACCTGGTTTATTTTATGCCCTTCCACTAAAAAGTCAACACATTTTTTGCCTTTGTCAATTAAAATTTAGCTAACAAATTTAGTGTTGTGGTTGACGAAATTGTAAAAGATGTTATAACACACATTAAGTTACTTATATCAAAAATTTTCATAGGAGGGATATATGTATATTACGGATACTGATAAAACACCGTTTAATAAGACAGGCTCTGGAAATAAAATCTGGTGGTTATTAGGAAAAGAAATTGGAGTTCCAAATTACGAGATGAGATACTTTGAGATGCCTCCAGAAAATAAGACAACTCCAGGAAGTCATCCCTGGGAACACGAAGTTTTCATAGTAAAAGGAAAAGGAATAGTTAAAGACAGTAATGAAGAGCATAATTTAACGGTTGGAGATGCAATTTATATTGCCCCAAACGAATATCATCAGTTCATAAATAATGGTGAAACTCCTTTTGGATTTATCTGTGTTATTCCAAAAGGATATGAAAGATAAGTTTTAATATTAAAAGGGGTATCCAGAGATCACTAAAATATTTATACAAATAGAAAAATAAATAGGAGCTATCAAAAATGGAAAAAGCCATTCAATTTGGAGCTGGTAATATAGGTAGAGGATTTTTAGGCCAACTCTTCAGTCAATCTGGTTTTGAAACGGTTTTTGTGGAAGTAAGAGAGGATTTAATATCCCTGATCAATAAAAAAAAACAGTATAAGTTAAAGATCTTAAGTGCTCAGCCTTACGAGATAATCATTAACAATATAAAAGCAGTTAACGCCAAAAATCAAGATGAAGTAAATGAAGAGATTAAAAGTGCTGATATAATGGCGACTGCAGTAAAGTCAGAAAGTCTTGCTTTTGTAGCTCCTCTTATCTGTTCAGGAATAATGGAAAGAGTAAAAAATGGAATTATTAAACCTCTTAACTTACTATTATGTGAAAATTTACCAGAGGCAAGCAAAATCTTTAAAAACTATCTTTTGCAAAACTGTTCCCCAACTTATATAGAATATATAAATTCTCATCTTGGGTTAATTGAAACTATTATTAGTAGAATGGTCCCCCCTGTTCCATCTTCAATTTCCTCGAAAGACCCTCTCTTTATTATAGCTGAAGAGTACAATCAATTATTTGTGGATAAAAATTCCTTTATAGGCAAGGTACCGGATATAAAAGGGCTGGTAGCAGTAGATAATTTTGCTGCTTATCAGGAACAAAAATTGTATACTTATAATACCGGACATGCTGTTTGTGCTTATGTGGGTTATCAAAAAGATTACAAGTATATATGGGAAGCTATTCGAGATAGAAAAATTAAAGAAATAGTCAGGGGAGCTATGATGGAAACAGGACAAGCTTTGATAAAAAAGCACCATTTTAGAATAAATGAACAAGAAAAATTCATTGATGATTTTCTGTTGAGATTGGATAACCCTGCTCTTGGTGATACAGTAGATAGAGTAGGAAGGGATCCTATTAGAAAATTATCTTCTCAGGAGCGTTTAATAGGAGCAGCTAAGTTTGCTGAAAAATATGAGGTTAAGCCCATTAACCTGTGCATAGGAATTGCATCAGCAATTAAATTCCAGGTAAAGGAAGATAAGGAGTCAGAAAAACTTGCAAAATACTTAGAAGAGAAGGGGATAAATTGGATTTTAAAAGAGATATGTCATATAAATCCAGATGGGGACTTAGCAAAACTAATAAAACAAAATCTTTAAATAAAAATAAATAATTAGAAAGGAAAATGTTATGAAGGCAGCTGTTTTACATGCCATTGAAGATTTAAGAGTTCAGAATGTCACTACTCCTCATCCTTTAGAAGAAGAAATTTTAATTAAGGTAAAAGTATGTACTATCTGCGGAACTGATATAAGAGTTTATCATTATGGACACAAACAATCCTCCAAAAGACCTGGACGTATGGAACAAAACCCCAATGATTTCTACCAAAATACTTTAGGAGTTAATTCAATTATATATTAAAATAAGCAGAAACTTACTCATCTTCCCTTATCGGGCGAGGGGCTTCATTTCCGTTCCTTCCTATGAGAAAAGAACCCAGGACAGGGTTATCTATGGAGATTAATTATGCCAGTTTTACAAGTGGATCAACTGCGCAAAACCTACAATTCTATAATAGCGGTAGATGGTATTTCCTTCCATGTTGAAGAAGGAGAAATTTTTGGTATTTTAGGACCAAATGGAGCTGGTAAAACCACCACTGTAGAAATGATCGAGGGAATAAGACCTATTGATTCAGGAGGGGTAAAACTCTTAGGTATTGATATTCGAAAAAACTCTCAGAAGCTCAAAGAGATGATTGGAGTTCAACTACAAGAGGGGTCCTTTTATGACCTTTTAACAGTTTGGGAAACACTGGATCTTTTAAGCTCTTTCTACAAAAAATCAAGAGATTTGAAAAAACTTTTAGCTTTAACTGGTTTAGAAGAAAAGAAGAAGGCTCTTGTTAGTAAACTTTCAGGAGGACAAAAACAAAGATTAGCCTTAGCAGCCGCTTTAGTTTGTGAGCCGCTTCTATTATTTTTAGATGAGCCTACTACTGGTCTTGATCCTCAAGCGCGACATCATACCTGGGGGTTGATCAATCAAATAAAAAAAGAAGGTAAAACCATAGTTTTAACTACTCATAACATGGAGGAAGCTGAAAGATTGTGTGATCGAGTTGCTATTATGGATTACGGCAAGATTATTGCTTTAGATACACCCAGCAGCCTCATCAAGCAACTTTTAGCTAAAGGCTTTAAAAAGAGAATTATTGAAAAAGAGGCTAATTTAGAAGATGTCTTTTTAAATTTAACTGGTCATCAATTAAGAGAGTAAGATTATGAAATCAATTTTAAAGCTATTTCTTTGTGATTTAAAAACATACGTTCGGGACAAACAAGCTCTTTTCTGGACTATTTTCTTCCCCATAATGTTCGTTGGTATCTTCAGTCTTTTTAATTTTGAGAAAATGGGAACTTCACACATAGCCATAATCGATCAGGCAAAGTCGGATGAATCTTTGAGTTTTATTAAAGAACTTGAAAAAATTGAAATCTTAAAAATTCATCAAAATGAGGAAGATATAACTCAGGCAAAGAAAAACCTTGAAAAGGGAGACCTGGATTTTATCCTGATCATTCCCAAGAGTCTCAAGAAACCAGGAAAAGGAGAATTTCTGGGAATGAAAAATATGGCCAAAATGAAAGAGACTCTCCAAGGCTTCAGCATTCCTATTGAAGTTTATTATGATGAAACAAATACCCAGCTTAATCCTCTTATTTTTGGCATTCTCGATCAGTTTATTGCCTATGCCAATCTTAAAGCTGCCGATGCTCCAAAACTCTTTTTTTTAGATAAAAAGCCAGTAAAATCTCGAAATATTAGATATTTAGATATCTTAATTCCTGGAATTTTAGCTATGGCTATTATGATGTCTGCAGTTACCGGCATAGCCAGTGATATTACTGAGTCAAGAGAGAAAAAAATTTTAAAACGTCTCTTTGCTACCCCTCTTAGAACAAGCCATTTTTTAATCGCTCAAATTGGTGGATTTTTGATTATTTCTGTTGTTCAAGTAGCAATAATTTTACTCCTCTCCACTCTCGCATTTAAAGTTAATATTCTGGGAAGCTACTTCTTGATTTTTCTTTTTGCCTTACTCGGTTGCGCCCTGTTTTTAAATATAGGATTCATTGTTGCTGGCCTGGTGAAAAGCACCCGAGCAGTTGAGATGATAGCTATGTTTATTACTATGCCAATGCTTTTTCTATCAGGAACCTTTTTCCCTAAGGAAATAATGCCCAGGATTATGGCTTCTATAGCGGATTATCTTCCCCTTACCCCTTTAATAGACGCCCTCCGCAAAATATCAATTGAAGGAAGTGGACTTTTTGATTTAAAAAGAGAACTTTTGTTTTTGGGAACCTGGTTTTTTGTTTTGCTTATTATAGCAATTAAGACATTCAAGTTTAGAGAAGAGTAAGAGAAAGGGGTCAGGTCTTGCAATGACACAATATTAACTTTCTTTCTCTACTCGTTTAATAACCCTATTGTACTGATTATAGAATGGTGAATTTCTAAAAGAATAAACCGTATAAATAAAGGATTTTGTTCATCGAAATTCTCTAAAAACCCCTATTCTTGCGGAATTTGGGCTACCAGCCTGTGGATACCAAATTATAATTGGGAGGTGAATATAGGGAGAACTTTAATAGTTTACCGAATCTTCTGGATTATCGGCTAAATAAAATATAAAAGCATTGGAGTTAAAACCGCGAGATACTGTTTGCTTTATAACACAATTAATAACATTTGTGTCTATTCGTGGCTAAACAGTTACCTTTATTATAACCTAAAATGCCTTCTCTGCCCTGTTCTGGATATCGTCCCTACTTCATCGGACTTAGTAATAGCAAAAAAGGTAAGGTGTATTATCCTATTGTAAAAAACTAAAGCGGAACCTACCGTTTCCTTCCCTTCAAAGCGATAGTCCCAGCCTTTGCCTATTGATTTATATTTCTTTTCACTACAGGACTTAACGGAAATCCCGAAAATGTTGCACTTTCTTCCTATGTCAGATAATACCGCTATTCTTCAGTATTCTACCTAAGGTGATTGCATATCTTAGATTCCGCAATATGAGATTTAGTTCGGCTTTGTAT
>JAUWJM010000149.1 GCA_030607715.1 Candidatus Aerophobota bacterium | reverse complement strand
TCCCCTCAATAAATATTGTTATTCCACTTTCGGAGTGCACAAAACGAGGACAAAAATATTATTGGAGTTTAACATTTGAAGAAGCAATAGAAATAGGATACAGCACTCTTTACTGGATTAGCGCATCTGAAATTTCCGAGTCAAAAGGGCTTAAAACTGCAGAAGGAATCCTCGGAAAAATAAAATGATTCACTTAGTAATACCTATTTAAGGGAAGGTAGAGAAATCAGGAAATTCTAAGCTCATTCTCTATCAGTGAAATTGCCTCTCTCTCATTTTTAACAAAGGTGGCCCCATTTCTTTTTAAATCTTCAAATATTTGAATGATTCTGCCTTTGGTATAATCTCTTTCTTTGATAGGGATTTTGCTAATTACCATCACTCTTATTTTCTCTTTTAAAGCTTGCCTAACTGCCCTAAGATTTAACAGATTTCCTTCACCAAAGGGAACTTCGGTTAAAATAACTATTTTTGAGTCTCTTATCATTGCCATATTTTTCTGATAGGATTCGTTAGTTATAGGAGAAAAGGGAGCTTCTCCCACAGTGGGGATGTTAAGGAGAGTTGCTGTTTCAAAGTCAGCATCAAATACATTTAGCACCCCGGCAGTTACTTCAAATCCTCTCTCCCACAGCATTCTTAATAAAGAGCTACCCGAACCACCTCCACAGACAAGATGAATCTTCCCTCCTTTTGCAGCTTTAGTTTTTCCATTAAAATAAATAGGAAGAGTGTAGATTGAGCCGGTGAGTGGGTGTTTTTTAACCAGAGCCTTTATATGAAAAACATTTTTAATATTCTCAGAGGTAAGAATATCCTCTATTTCTCCCTGGGCATAGATTTTACCCTCTTTAAGCAGGATAAGTTTTTTGCAGTATCGAGCAGCTAAATTAAGATTATGGGTTACCAAAACTGCGGTGAGTAATTTTTCTTTGTTTAAACGAGTAATGAGGGAAAGTATCTCCAGTTCATGATTTATATCCAAATGAGCGGTAGGTTCATCTAAAAAAATTATGTCTGGAGCTTGAACTAAAGCTTGAGCTATTATCACTCTTTGCATCTCTCCCCCGCTTATCTGGGTAACCTTTTTATTTTTCAGGTACCAGGTTTTAGTTAAGAGCATACTTTCCTTTACTTTTTCTAAATCTTTTTTTCTTTCCCTCTCAAATTTGCTCAGATAAGGATTTCTTCCCATCATAACTACTTGTATAGCGGTAAAGGGAAAATTTATAAAAGTATTCTGAGGGACCATAGCTATTTTTCTGGCAATTTTCTTTTTATCCATTCGGCTAACATCTTTTCGTTCTAAGTATACTTTGAATTTAATAAGAGGCAGGATTCCACTAATTGCTCGCAAAAGAGTAGTTTTCCCCGATCCATTAGGGCCAACTATTCCTAAAAAATCTCCTCTGTTCACTTTAAAATTCACATCCTTAAGAATTAAGGTATTATCAAGAGAACAGTTTATATTCTCAATCTTTAACATTTTTATATCTCACTTGTAATTACTTAGCCACCAAGGCACGAAGGCACCAAGATTATATAATAATTCTTTTAATATTATTAAGGAGTTAAAATTCATATAATTTCTTTGTGTCTTGGTGACTTAGTGGCTGAACTGTTGTTTTCACTTTTTCTTTAAAAGATAAATAAAAAATGGAGCACCAAAGCAAGATGTAATTATTCCTACCGGTAGCTCCGTTGGAGAAATAACTGTTCTGGCTAAAGTATCACACCAGACAAGAAAAATACCTCCAAGCAGGGCTGATGCTGGTATAAGAATTCTATGATCAGGACCTACTATAATTCGGGCTATATGGGGAATGATTAATCCCACAAATCCAATTACTCCACTTACCGCTACTGCGGCAGCAGTGATTAAAGAGGATAAAATAAGCAATAGTTTTTTAACTTTCTCTGTATTTACACCTAAGTGAGTAGCTGATTCCTCCCCTAATTGCATTACATTTAGTTCTCGGGAAAAATAATAAATAGCAGGTATCCCCAATCCAATAAAAGGGAGAGCTGTTATTAAATGATCCCAGCTTGTACCTCCAAATCCTCCCATCATCCAGAAAACAAGGTAATGAGCACTTTTAGCAGAGATGTACATTAGCAAAGAGGTAATAGCTGAAAAAAAGAAACCCAGAGCTATCCCAGCTAAAAGTAAAGTTTGTATTAGAACCTTACCATTTCTTTTGGAAATTCTGTAAACTAAAAGGATAGCTCCTAAACCTGTAATAAAAGCTAAAGGTGGAACAGAGAATATTCCTGGTAAGATAAGTATGGCTAAAGCAGCTCCAAAAGATGATCCTGAGGATACACCCACTACATATGGGCTTGCCATAGGATTTTTAAATAACCCCTGCATAGCCACTCCGGCGGTGGCTAATCCTGAGCCTACCAGCATAGCTAAAAGGATGCGGGGTAGTCTAAGATTGAATAAAATTATTAAGTACCTATTGGAAACATCATTTTTTATAAGAGATTGCAGGTAAGGGATTTTTCCTGTGACTGCTTTCAATATATCAGATAAGGGGATAGGAACTGTACCAATTGATAAACTCACACTTAGGGTAACCGGTATTGCTATAATTAACAATTCCAGAGTTGTTAATCGGCGGTGTAACATTAGGTTATCCAATAATTTCTAAGAAACAATGATTATTTTTAATTATCTTTTTTCCAATCATGAATTTTACCCTTTTTTTAAAAATAGGCCCGTCAAAAACAAATGTGTGATATTCACCTTTTTCTCCGCAAGGGTCAATATTATTTAGTGCTTTCAAATCATTTATAAATTTTTCATTAATTTGACGGCCTAACCATCTCTGGTCCAAGATATCACGGCGAACTGTTACTACAATTGCCTTAAATCTTAGCTTGATAAAGTCTTTGAGTAATTTCTCCCTGTTTTCCTTCCATAGCAAAAGCACAGGTTTTATTCCCATATCTTTACAAACTCTTTCTACCCATTCTCTATGCTCCTGAAGATCAATATCTCCAAAGACCCCTGCCTTTATACCTTTCCTTTTTAGCTTAAGGACCGTTTTTTTAAAATTTTCTTCATATTCTTTCCAGGAACTTCTACATTGGATAAGGGGAATTCCTATATTCTTTGCCTGGATCTTTAAGATATTGCAGGATAATCTATGGGAGCGAGAATATTTTCCATCTTCTGATGTCATATTTAAAAGATATTGGATGTTAATACCTTTATCTATTGCCTTATATAGACTCATTGCACTTTCCTTTCCTCCACTCCAGGAGACGAATGCTTTTAGTTTTTCTTTGTCCATCCACATATCCTGCAATGAGAATATCCTTTTTTTATTCCTGCTCCACATCCCGGGCAAGCCTTTTCCCCTTTTAATGGCTCAGGTATTGAACCGACTTCCTCCCTGTAAATCTTATAATAGTAAAAATGCTCTTTATTTATGAATTTTATAGGGTAAATATTTTGTTTAAATTCCTTTTCATTAACTTTGGAAGCGATTATTTTTCTTAATCTGGTAGTTCCTGAGCCATATTCCAGTGCTCTTTTTTCCTGCCAGATAATATTTTCAGGTAAAAGACCTTCAAATGCTTTTCTCAATATCCATTTCCCTACAAACTTTTCCTTATTCTTTTTTAATTTAATATTCACAGGGATGCCAAGACAAAAATTGATAAAATCTTTATCCATATAGGGTTGAATTATCTGGATGTTTAAAAACTTGCCAATAGCATTAGAGCTAAAATACATTGCTCTGCTGATTTTTTGAATATAATTTTCAAGATTAGGAATATTTTGCATATAACTATATCCAGCAAAAAGCTCATCACTCCCATCCCCTGTCATAACACTTTTCATCCTCATCTCTTTTGCAAACTTTAATCCAAAGTAAACAGTTATATCATTGGGAATTGCTGGGTCAAAACTTTTGAGTATCTTTATAACTTCAGGAATAGCATTAATTGCCTCTTCTGTACTTATTATTCTTTGGTAATGTTTAAATTTATAAAACTTAGCTAAGGAATCTGCATATTTTAAGTCTTCTCCCCAGGACT
Organism: Candidatus Aerophobota bacterium; assembly: GCA_030607715.1. The sequence goes on along the minus strand of JAUWJM010000149.1, from coordinate 202 downwards.
CTAAGGTTACTGTAATGGCATTAATTTCAGGACAAAGGTAAGCCAATATCCCTGAATCTAATCCTCCCGAGAAAAGCAGTCCCTCGGCTAAGGTTTTTTCCACCGCTTTTTTTAGCTCTTCCCGCAATTGATTAATCAAACCTTACTCCCTAAAATTTGTTTAAGCTTGTAGATAAGTTTTTTGTTTTCCTCTCTTTTTCTA
>JAUWJM010000127.1 GCA_030607715.1 Candidatus Aerophobota bacterium | reverse complement strand
GAGGAAGTAAAGTGGGACGTAACGATCCCTGTCCCTGTGGAAGCGGAAAAAAATACAAGTATTGTTGCGGAAGAAATAGATAAAGAGGTCAAGAAATTGAAAAAGAGAAAAGGTGCCGAGATTGTAATAGAGGCTTTAACAAAAGAAGGAGTGGATACTGTTTTTGGTTATCCAGGAGGAGCTGTTATTCCTCTGTATGATGTTTTGTATGAGGCTAAACAGATCAGACATATTTTAACTCGACATGAACAGGCAGCCGCTCATGCTGCCGATGGTTATGCTCGGGCCACAGGAAAAGTTGGGGTTTGTATCGCTACTTCTGGTCCTGGGGCAACTAATTTAGTTACTGGCATAGCTACAGCCTATATGGATTCTGTTCCCCTAATTGCTCTTACAGGTCAGGTTCCCACTCATATGATTGGGAACGATGCGTTCCAGGAAGCAAATATTACTGGAATAACCTATTCCATTACTAAACATAACTATCTGATTAAGAACGTAGACGAACTTCCCCGTGCACTTAAAGAAGCTTTTTACATAGCTAAAAGTGGTAGACCCGGACCTGTTTTAGTAGATCTACCCAAGGACATTCTTACTTCGGAAAGCAAAGCTCCCTATCCTCAAGAGGTTAAAATAAGAAGTTATCGTCCTCACTACGAAGGTAATTCCCGACAAATTGAAAGAGCTGCTAAGCTCATAAATAAATCAGAGAAACCTGTTATTTATGCTGGGGGAGGGATAATTTCATCAGAAGCTTCTAAGGAGCTTTTTGAGTTTGCTCATCACTCTAATATTCCCGTAACTACCACTCTTATGGGATTGGGAGGTTTTCCCGAAAACGATCCTCTTTCTCTGCAGATGTTAGGAATGCATGGAACTCGTTACGCTAACTATGCCATTAGCGAGACTGATTTAATTATCGCTATAGGATCTCGGTTTGACGATCGTATTACGGGTAAGATTTCCGAGTTTGCCCCTAAGGCAACAATAATTCATATAGATATAGATCCCACAGCTATTAGCAAAAATGTAAAAGTAGATATTCCCATAGTAGGCGATGCTAAAACTGTTCTTCCCAGGCTCACTGCCTTAGCTAAAACAAAGAAAAGAGAAGAATGGTTAAAAAAAATAAGTCAATGGAAAGAGAAATACCCCTTAAGATATGAAAAAGATGGAAGTTTAAAACCTCAATTTGTGGTGGAAAAGATTTACGAGTTAACTAAGGGGGAAGCTATCATTGCTACTGAAGTTGGTCAAAATCAAATGTGGGCAGCTCTGTTTTACTGCTATACCAGACCAAGAAGTTTTATTTCCTCAGGAGGACTGGGAACAATGGGTTATGGTTTTCCAGCCTCTATAGGGGCTAAAATAGGCTGCCCGGATAGAACTGTCTTTGATATAGCTGGCGATGGTAGCTTTCAAATGAATATACAAGAATTAGCCACAGTAGCTAATTATCATATTCCAGTTAAAGTAGCTATTTTAAACAACGGATACCTGGGGATGGTTCGCCAGTGGCAACAGTTATTTCATCATTCTCGTTATTCTCAGGTAGATCTGTCAGAAGGACACCCTGACTTTGCTAAGATAGCTCAGGCCTATGGAGTAGAGGGAATTAAAATAAAAAAACAAGAAGAAGTTGAGCCTGCACTTAAAAGGGCTATTTCAACACCAGGTCCGGTTATTATGGATTTTAGGATTGCTCGAGAGGAGAATGTTTATCCTATGGTTCCTGCTGGAGCTGCTTTAAATGAGATGATAGAGGAAAGATTGGTTTAACTATTTAGCCACGGATTTACGCAGATAAGCATCGGTCTCTTATAGATGATTTGACCGTTCTTGACAAAAATTTCTTATGTGATAATATTTACTCAATAATAAAAATCAAAAAAGCCACGAATGAACACAGATGTTATTAATCTTGGAAAAAAATTGAATATACTACCTTGTTAAATAATTATTCGTGGTTAAATATAAAATAAAGGAATAAAAGATGCAAAAACCGTTTGCTGTAGAGAGAAAGGATCAAATTTTAGAGTTAATTCAGCAAAGGGGAAGAAGTACTGTTGATGAACTTGTAAAAGAATTTGGAGTAAGTGGGGCTACCATAAGACGGGATTTGGAGTTTTTGGAGCGTCAGGGTTTAATTACCAGAGCTCATGGAGGGGCTGTAAGTAGAAGCAGGGTATCTCTTGAGCCCAATTACTTTGAAGAAAAACAAAAATTCTTAGAGGAAAAAAGGAGAATTGGTAAGGAAGCGAGCAAATTGGTGGAGGAAGGAGAAGTAATATTTTTAGAATCAAGTAGTACTATTCTTGAGCTAACTAAAAATATTAAGAATAAAAACAATCTTACAGTAGTTACTAATTCTTTAGATATTGCCCAGGAGCTATATCGATCAGAGGGAATTGACTTAATTATGACCGGGGGAATTTTGAAAAGGAGAATCCATGCTTTAATGGGTCCTTTAGCTGAAGTTACTCTCTCTCAGATGCGAATAGATAAAGCTTTTATGGGAGTTAGCGCTCTGGACATAGACTATGGGATGACTACAGCTACTGTAGAGGAGGCTCAAACCAGAAAGAAAATTATTGAATCTTCCAATAAAATAATAGCAGTAACAGATCACTCCAAGTTTGGTAAACAAAATTTTATCTTGATAACCCCAATAGAAAATATAGATGTAATAGTTACTAATAAAGGAATTTCTCCACAGATTAAAAAAGAGATGGAAAGAAGAGGTGTAGAGGTAAGAGTAGTATAAAGGCTTGACAAATTTTTCATATATGATATAATATAATCATATATGAAATAAAAAATAAGAGAATACACAATGGAAAGGATGAAAGCTGCTCTTTTTTACGGTAAAAAAGAGGATATTCGTTTAAAGGAAATTGATATTCCTGAAATAAATGAGAGTGAGGTTTTAATTAAAGTTAAGGCTTGCGGGATATGTGGATCCGATGCTCGCAGTTATTTTAATGGAGCTCATGAAAGATACAAAATTCCAATAATTTTAGGACACGAGGTTACTGGAGAGATATTTCAGGTAGGGGAAAATGTGGATGGTTTCAAGGTTGGTGAGCGAGTGACAGTTACTCCTATTTATGGGTGTGGAGAATGTAATTTTTGTGTTTTCGGCGAAGAGAATCTCTGTGAGAAAGTAGTAGTGTTTGGCTGTAATTTCGATGGAGCATACGCTCAATATATGAGGATACCTGCTCAAGGCATAAGAAGAGGGGTTCTAGTAAAGATTCCTGATAGCATTTCTGATGATGAGGCGACATTAATTGAGCCTTTTAGTTGTTGTTTGCATGGAATTTTAAGAGCGAATGTTAAACCGGGAGATACTGTAGTAGTAATTGGAGCAGGACCTATAGGACTTGCCCATCTTACACTTTTAAAAATTTTAGGCTCTGGTAAGGTAATTATAAGTGATATAGTTAACTTAAGATTGGAAAGAGCAAAAAAATTCGGTGCTGATTTAACAGTTAACTCAAAAGAGAATAATTTGCCTTCAAAGGTAAAAAAGTTAACCAATAATAAAGGTGCCGATAGTGTAATTGTATCTGCTCCATCTGTGAAAGCTGTTGAAGAGGGAATAAAGATAACAAGAAGAGGTGGTAGATTAGTTATCTTTGGAGGATGTCCAGAAAATAGTTTAATTCAAATAGACCCCAACTTAGTTCACTACTCAGAAATTACCATTACCGGGAGTATAGATTCTACCATAGATGATTTTCGTAGGACTGTTCAGCTTATTTCCAGAATAAATTTAAAGCCTTTTGTAACTCATCGTTTTCCCTTAGAAGAAGTTCATCAGGCAATGCAGGTAATGAAGGATAAAAAGGGATTAAAGGTTATCCTTACTTTTTAAAATTGAGAATAGGAGAAAATTTATGTCAACACAAATTGATTTAAAAGAACTGGCAGAGGGAAGAAAGTATCTATTATCCGGTTCAGTGGGAGGTGAGCTCCCCCTTCTTTTAGTAAATGGGAAAGGCTCTGTGGTTAAAGATATAAATGGTAAAGAGTTCATTGATTGCACTTCCCAGGCCTGGAGCTACAATGTTGGCTTTTCTCATCCCAAGGTAATAAATGCTGCCATTGAGCAAATTAAAAATGGATTAACTCACTGCAGGACAAGTTTTGAAACTATACCTAAATTAAGACTATTAAAAAAAATGGGAGAGATAGCTCCTGGAAATTTAAAAAAGATAAGTTTTTGCCTACATGGCTCAGTAGCCAATGAGGGAGCTTTAAAGCTTGCTATGATTAACAAACCCGATGCCTTTAAGTTCCTTGCTCCCTATGATAATTACGCAGGAAGAACCTTAGCTACTATAGCGGCATCCTGGCCCTATCATCCTATTTCTCGAAACTTTGCTCCTTTTATGCAAAATTTTATAAGAGTTCCCAATGCTTATTGTTATCGCTGCCCATTTGGGCTTAAGTATCCCAGGTGTAATCTTTTATGTGCTGAGTTTATAAAAACTACTCTGGAGAGAGGTGCAGAGCCTGTAGCAGCTTTAATAATGGAACCTCTTCAAGCATCAGGAGGTATGATACCACCGCCTGAGGGGTATTTAAAGAGGGTTAGACAAATTTGTAATGAATGCGGTATTCTTTTAATTTTTGATGAAGTTCAAACTGGTTTTGGCAGATTGGGAGAGATGTTTGCCTCTGAACTTTACGATACCATTCCAGATATACTTACCTATGGCAAAGGTATTGGTGGAGGATTTCCTTTATTTGGTGTGATGTTAAGAGATGACCTTAAAGGTTATGAGCCTGCTACTCACTCTTTTACCTTTGCTCATTTTCCTGTAGCTATGGCTACTGCTTGTGCTACTTTAGATGTTATTAAAGAAGAAAATCTTTTGGAAAATGTTAGAAAAATGGGTGATTATATCACTAAAAAGCTTCTTCAGATGAAAGAAAAATATGAGCTTATAGGTGATGTGAGAGG
>JAUWJM010000088.1 GCA_030607715.1 Candidatus Aerophobota bacterium | reverse complement strand
TACCTCACCAACTAGCTAATAGGACGCGGGCTCATCCCTGAGCGAAGATTAAAAATCAACTTTGGTTAGCAAGTCTTACCTTGCTAACATTATCTCGTATTAGCATCCCTTTCGAGATGTTATCCCAGTCTCAGGGGCAGATTACCCACGCGTTACTCACCCGTTCGCCGCTAAGATCAACTCAAATTCAGATAGCCCGAAGGTTACCCAAAAAAGAGTCAGTCTCCGCTCGACTTGCATGTATAAAGCACGCCACCAGCGTTTGTTCTGAGCCAAGATCAAACTCTCCATAAAATAAATTTTCTTTTTGATACTTGACATTAAAGCTATCTACTCCACCTATTTTTCAAAGAGCATTACTATAATATACTAAATTTTAAAATTGTCAAGAGGGGATTCTCAATTTTTGTGGAAATCTCTCTCTTATTTTTAATACCTCATCCTATATCAGGATGATAAATTATAATCAATGTTTATTTTTTGTCAATACCTTTTCCTATTCTCTTCTCAAATAAGCCCCCCACTTCTTATTAAGTCTATTTAGTAACCTACCCTGAATTTCATTTACTTCCTCATCTCTCAAAGTCCTTTCTGGATGACGAAAGATTAGACTAAAAGCTAAGCTTTTATATCCTGAAGGAATAGGCTGCCCCTGATAAACATCAAAAAATTCCACATTTTCCAGGTATATTCCCTCTCTCAAAATCTCCTCTTTTACCTTCTGTGCTGATATATCTTCTTTAATTACTATAGCTAAATCTCTTTGAACAGAGGGAAATTTGGGAAGAGGATAAAATCTCTTTTTCCCTGTCCAAAAAGGGAAAAGAGAGGAAAAATCCCACTCAAAAATATAAACCTGACCAGGAAGTTTAAAATTCTGTACTATCCTATTATTTACCCTTCCCATTACTCCCAGGACTAAATCATCTTTTTTAATTAAAGCGGCTTCTCCTGAAAGCAAATAAGGATAAGAGCAGGAACTAAACTTTACCTTTTCTACCCTTAAAAACTTCAGCAGGGCCTCCCCTATTCCTTTTAGAGAAAAGAAATCAAATTCTTCTTCTAAAACTAATCCGGCTAAAAAAGTTTTCTCTTGAAAACTATCTTCTTTATTACTAAATACTTTGCCCACTTCAAAGATCCTCAATTCCCTTACCTCTTGATTAACGTTGTAGGAAGCTGTCTCCAGAAGCTGGGGAAAAAGATAAGCCCTTAGTATTTGCTGCTGACTGGATAGGGGATTGCGAATTTTTACCTGCTCTTGATAAAACAGGTTAGTCTTTTTAAATGCATCTTCTCCCACCAGGCTACTTGTTACTACTTCGTAAAATCCAAATCCTACTAAAAGCTGCTTTATAGAATCTTTAATTTTTTCTTCATTACTTTCTCTTTCCTCCTCTTTTCCTAAGGAGGGAAGAGTAACTCCTATACGATCATACCCATAAATTCTGGACACCTCCTCTATCAGATCAATTTCTCGATAAACATCCTGGCGAAAAGAGGGAATACTTACCTTCCACTTTTCTCCCTCTTCTTTAACCTGGAATCCTAATTGGGTAATTAACTTCCTTATTTTATCTGAAGGAATTCTGCTCCCTAAAATTCGATTAACACGAGAGGGGCAAAGAGATGTCCATTTCTTTCTTTTAGGTAAATCCCCCTCCTCCTGAGGAGGGTCTTCTACCTCTCCTCCAGCAACTTTTTGAATAAGAAGAGAGGCTCGATCAAGAGCTCTTTTTACCTCAAAGGGATCAATACCCTTTTCAAATCTAAAAGAAGCTTCTGTTCCCAATCCTAATTTTTTAGAAGTCTGGCGAATAGAGGATGGACTAAAGTAAGCTGACTCCAGAAGAATATCTTTAGTAAAAGAATCTACTTGCGTTTCCTCTCCCCCCATTACTCCAGCAAGAGCAACAGCCCTCTTGACATCAGCAATTACCAACATATCCTCGCTTAACTCTCTTTCAACCCCATCCAGAGTGATCAGATTCTCACCCCTCTTTGCTCGTCTAACAATTATTTGCCTGCCTTTAAGCAAACGATAATTAAAGGGATGCAAAGGCTGTCCCATCTCCCACATAACATAGTTTGTAGCATCAACAACATTGTTTATAGGTTTTCCCCCTGAAATTAAGATCTTCTTCCGTAGCCATAGAGGAGAAGGCGACACTTTTACATTCCTGATTACTCTTGCTCCATAGTAAGGACAAAGACCAAAATCCTCTATTTGTATTCGGAAACTATCTTTAGAAAGAATAGTATTTTTAATGACACAGGAAGGTAAGTTTAATTTTTCCCCTGATAAAGCAGCTATTTCTCGAGCAACTCCTATTACCGACAAGCAGTCTCCTCGATTAGAGGTAATTTCTAAATCAAAAATAATATCATCCAGGTCCAGAGCTTCAGCAATACTTATTCCCGGGGAAAAATGAGAGGAAAGGATCATTACCTTAGATTGATCTTTCCCCAGGTCTAATTCATCTTCTGAGCAGATCATAGCGGAGGAGGTAATCCCCCTTACCTTAACCTCTTTTACCCTCATCCCTCCTCGTAGCTCAGCTCCTTTCAAAGCTACAGGAACAAAAATCCCTTCCTGAATATTGGGAGCCCCACATACCAAGGAAACTCTCCTTTTACCTATGTCCAATTCAACTACTTTCAATCGATCAGCATTGGGATGACCCTTAATGGAAAGAATCTTTCCTACCATTACCTTTTCCAATTTACCAAAATTCTCCATCCCTTTTACTTCCAATCCCAGGTTGGTTAGCTTAAAAGCAAGCTCCTCCGGGGAATAAGGAAAATCTACCAATTGTTTAAGGTGCTTATATGAAACTCTCATTTCTCTCCGGCTTTCTGATTATTCCAGTTTTCTAAAATTTAGTATAATAATCCTGATTTGTCAATAGACATTTTTCGGATTTTTTACCTGCAACTTAACATTGAGGAAAAAAATTTGACATACAGATTCCAGGTTGTAAAATAACAAAATAGGAGAATTTTATGCATGAGGAATGTGGACTTTTCGGAATTTACAATCATCCCCAGGCTGCCAGGCTAACCTACCTGGGCCTTTATGCTTTGCAGCATCGAGGACAGGAAAGCGCTGGAATAGTAAGCTCTGATGGATTTAATGTTTTTCCTCATCGGGGAATGGGATTGGTAGATACTGTTTTCAATGAGGAAATTCTAAAGAGTCTTCCCGGTCACTTAGCTATTGGTCATAACCGTTACTCAACTATGGGTTCAACTTCCTTATCTAATACTCAACCTCTTTTAGTAAGTTTTTTCGGAGAAGGAATTGCTATCTCTCATAACGGAAATTTAATAAATGCCCAACAACTAAGAGAAAAATTAGAGCTGGGAGGTTCCATTTTTCAGTCTACTATGGATACAGAAATTATTGTCCACCTTTTTACCAAATTTAACAAATCCTTAGGGAAAAGAAAAGCTTTAATTGAGGCTTTAAAAAAGGTAAAAGGAGCTTATTCTTTGCTTATATGTTTCAACGATCAGCTTATAGGAGCAAGAGATCCCTTATGATTTAGTCCCTTAGTTTTAGGGAGCCTGGGTTCCAGTTTTCTCTTAGCTTCAGAAACCTGTGCCTTTGACTTAGTAGGGGCAAAGTATTTAAGGGAAATTGAGCCAGGAGAGATGATTATAATTAATAAAGAGAGAATTGATTCTCACATTGTAGCCTCTTCTTCTCGAGTTGCTCAGTGTATCTTTGAGCATATATACTTTGCTCGACCTGATAGTATAGTGTTTGGTGAAAGTGTTCATCAAGTTAGAGAAAAGATGGGAAGGTGCCTTGCTCAAGAACATCCAGTTAAGGCTGATCTGGTAGTTCCTGTTCCTGATTCAGGAATCTCTGCTGCCTTAGGTTACGCTCATCAAAGTGGAATACCTTATGCAATGGGTCTAACCAGAAACCACTATGTAGGAAGAACTTTTATTGAACCTCTCCAGTTTGTTCGAGATATGGAGGTTCGGATAAAATTAAATCCAATTAGAGAAGTTTTAAAGGGAAAAAGAATTGTCCTCGTAGATGATTCTATTGTTCGAGGAACTACCTCTCGCAAGATAATTGGTCTTCTCCGAGAGGGAGGAGCTAAGGAAATCCATTTTCGTATAAGCTCTCCTCCCATTAAATTTCCCTGCTTTTTTGGAATTGATACCCCGGTGCAGAAAGAGCTAATTGCCTCCACCTATAGTGTAGAGGAAACAAGGCAAAGAATAGAAGCCGACAGCCTGAGTTACCTATCTTTAAAGGGAATACTAAGTTGTGTTAAAAACCCTAAAAATTATTGCACAGCTTGCTTCACAGGAAAATATCCCTTGAGAGTTCGTCCCCAAACTAAATACATATTTGAGTCAAGAAAAGGAAGGCTAAAGGCGAAGGGCTATTAGTAATATGTAATAAGTAAATGCGTGAATGCGTTGACGAGATAAACCAAATAAACCAGATAAACGAGATAAACAAGGGAGATGGAACTTTGGGTACCCCTTAAGAGACTGGTGAAAAAATGGTTTTTTGTAGCGGTTTCATTTATGGAATCTGCTTTGCTAAGAGGTCCGATAAATCGGACCTCTACAATATGGGGGTTTTTCACCTTTCTCCCAGGGAGTCAAAAGGATGAAAAAAAAACTTACCTATAAAGAGGCAGGAGTGGATATAGATAAAGGAGAGGAGTTTTCTCAATGGATAAAGAAAAAGATTCTTCCCCTTACTCCTCCGGAGGTTTTATCAAAGATAGGGTTCTTTTCTGGTTTGTATTCCTTAAATAAGGATGCCTATAAACAGCCAGTTTTAGTGGCTACTACCGATAGTGTGGGAACCAAGTTAAAAATAGCTCAAAGTGCTAATCGACATGATACCGTAGGGATAGACCTGGTGGCTATGTGCATAAACGACCTTTTGGCTCAGGGGGCAAAGCCGCTGTTCTTTCTGGACTGTTTATCCATGGGAAAGCTCTCTTTAGATATAGGGAAAAAGGTCATCTCCGGAGTAATCGAGGGCTGCAAAAGAGCTGGTTGTGCCCTTTTAGGAGGGGAAACCGCGGAGATGCCCTCATTTTACAAACAAGGGGAGTATGATCTGGTTGGATTTGCCGTTGGCATAGTTGAAAAAGATGAAGCAATTAACGGCTCAAAAATTAAGCCGGGGGATAAAATCGTAGGAATTCTCTCCTCTGGGCTTCACAGCAATGGATTCTCCCTGGTAAGAAAAATTCTATCTAAAAAAGGGGAATCTTTATCCCCATCCCTTTTATCTGAACTTTTAAAACCCACCCGCATTTATGTCTCTCAGATAATGGCTCTTTTAAATAACTTTAAAATAAAAGGAATTGCCCATATCACTGGTGGAGGAATGCTAAGAAATATTCCCCGAATTCTCCCCTTTAACTGCAAAGCTCGCATTTACAGAGAAAATTGGGAGATCCCTTCTATTTTTTCTTTGCTCCAGGAAAAAGGTAAAGTTAATGATGAGGAAATGTTTAAAGTGTTTAATATGGGAATAGGAATGGCTCTTGTAGTTTCTTCTGAAGATGCTCAACCTATAATTAATTTCTTAAATAATCAGGGAGAAAAGATAAAAATCATAGGAGAAATTACCAGGGGCGAAAAAGAAGTAGAAATTGTTTAAAATAAGGACATTCCTGTTAACAGAGCAGCTAACCTCAAAATAACAGAAAAAACAAGACTAAGAACCCCTCCCATCAGCAAAATAATTAAAATTATAAAGCCAAAAGGCTCAATTTGACTCATTCGGTAACTATATCTTTCTGGAAGCAATCCCGATAATATTCTGGATCCATCAAGAGGAGGAATAGGAATTAAATTAAAAAAAGCAAGAAGCAAATTTATAGCCACTCCATAAAAAAGAATTATTCCTCCCAAAGATATCTCTCGGATTAAAAGGCGAAAAACAACAGCAAGAAAGATAGCAATACCAAAATTAGCTGCCGGACCAGCCATCCCAATCCATATCATATCTCGTTTAGGATTATTTAAATTACGAGGATTAATAGGAACAGGTTTTGCCCAACCAAATATAACCAGAGAGCTACCAAATACTAAGCTCATTAAAATCATAATTCCAGGTAAAAGAATAGTGCCAATGGGGTCTATATGAGGAAGGGGGTTAAGGGTTATTCTTCCCATCATTCTTGCTGTTGGATCTCCATGACGCTCAGCCATTAATCCATGAGAAATCTCATGAATAATTATAGAGAAAAACACGATTACTATTGTAAACAAAAAAATAACTGCTTTCATAATTTCCTCCTAAATTTCCTCTTTATAAAAGCTATCTCTTCATCCTTTGTTTTAACAACCTCATTTAATCTTGCTTTTTTAACTTCCTCCAGAATCTCACTAAACTGAGGGGATGGTTTGTATCCTAATTTTTTTAAATCCTCTCCACTTACCTCTATCTTTACTTTCTGTAAATGGGAGAGGTAGGAAAGTATTCTTTTCTTAACTATTTTACTCCTCGCTTTAGCCATAGCTAAAAGAAGAACTTCAGGGGAGAAAGGCTGCAATAAATAGTAGATGGAACTGGACAGGATATTAGGGACTTCCAATTCCTCTAAGATGGATTTCACATCCTTTCTTGCCTGGATAAGAACCTGTCTTTCTTCTCGAGCAAAGGTGTATTTAAAGGATAACTGGACTATATCTCCAATTTCTAATTCCTCCAGTAACACACAAAATCTAACCAGCCATCTCCTGATTCTTTTTCCCCATAAGGTCTCATAAATAGCAATTACATCTATTAAACAATTTAATATCTCTTTTTTTTGCCTGGTTAAATGAATTTTGGGATGAATCATTTTTAGAATACCAAACTCTTCCATCCTATCAAAACTTCTCTCTGGACGATCCTCCTCCAGAATCTGAATCAACTCCTCTTTAATTCTTTTCCCGCTCAATTTATGATAAACTCCCTC
>JAUWJM010000038.1 GCA_030607715.1 Candidatus Aerophobota bacterium | reverse complement strand
GAGCGATTGGTGCAAGAACCAATGAACACTTAATCTATTTCTATTTTACCTACATCAGAACCAGGTATAACATTAGAAGGGAGTGAAGGAAAGGCTATTTGAGGTTGAATTTTTTGAACCTCATAATGCTTAACTTCTATATAATCAAATTCAGAATCACTATGATGCAACTGATAAGCTCTGCGAGATCTTCCTTTAATATAATTTAAAGTGATTTCATCTGGTTCTATTATCCCATTTTTTGCTCCAGCTTCAACAGCCATATTGCAAATAGTTAGTCGCCCAGAAATAGGAATCTTAGAAACAGTTTCCCCACTAAATTCCATAGATTTATAAGACGCCCCTTTTACTCCAATATCTCCTATTGTATACAAAATAAGGTCTTTGGGAGTAGTCCAGGGAAGAAAATCTCCTTCATAAACAAATTTAATAGCTTGAGGAACTTTAATCCATATCTCGCCAGTACACATAATCGCAGCTAAATCTGTGCTTCCTACTCCAGAAGCAAAAGCTCCGAGGGCTCCTGCTGTACAGGAATGAGAATCCGCTCCTATAATTAAATCTCCAGGAAGAACAAATCCTTGTTCTGGTAAAAAGATATGTTCTATTCCCCCCCTTCCTACCTCAAAATAGCTTTTTAGTTCATAATCTCGAGCAAACTCTTTTATTAGCTTACACTGCTCAGCTGTCTTTATATCTTTATTGGGAATAAAATGGTCGAGAATAAAAACTACTTTTTCTGGATCAAAAACTTTTTTCGCTCCCCACTCTTTAACCTTCTCTATGGCCAAAGGAGCTGTAATATCATTAGCAAAGGCAAGGTCTACCTTAGCCAAAATAAACTCCCCTGGTTCCACTTTTTTCTTTTTAGCATGAATAGCTAATATTTTTTGGCTAATGGTCATTTCAATTCTTCCTATTCTCTTTATAGTAGAATATACTTCACTTTTCTTTCTCTGTCAACCCAGTAAACTCCAGTTTTCAGGAAAAGTTTCCTTGTTATTGTAGTGCAGGTCGCAAGATTTGCCAAATCAAGCAGACCTAAAGGTCTGCACTACATTATTAATACCGCTATCTTTCTTGGAGCTACGAGCTATCATTCTCTTTTAAAACTAAGCAACATTCCTATTCCCCAAAGAAAGGTAATAGTAGAGCTTCCTCCATAACTAATTAAGGGAAGAGGAACTCCTGTTACAGGTAGGATTCCTGTGCTCATACCCGTATTAATAAAAACTTGTAGAAAAAACAAAATAACAAATCCTCCTGCTGTCAGACCCGCAAAACTTTTACCCTTTTCTTTAACCACACTCATACCTCTTAAGAGAATGATAGAGTAAAGAACCAACAATCCCAAAATACCTATAAATCCCCATTCTTCACCTATACTGGGGAAGATAAAATCAGTAAAAGGCCTGGGTAGATATTTCAACTGGGTATGAGCTGCTCCCCCTATGCCCTTTCCTAGCCATCCTCCTGAGCCCAAGGCAATTTTTGATTGAAGGATGCTCCACCCTGCGCCTAACGGGTCCGCCTGAGGATTAAGAAAGGTAAGAATACGCAGTTTTTGATAAGAATGAAGAAAAAGAAAAGTTGTGGGAAGGAAAAAAGAAGCTATTCCTAAAATAATCAGAAGCTTCCTCCAGGATATTCCGGATAAAAAAAGAATTCCTAACCATAAAATAGGAAAAATAATAGCGCTTCCTAAATCCGGTTGTTTAGCTACCAGAAAAACAAAAACAGTCATAAGGCAAAAGGAAATCCCAATCTTCTTCCACCCTATATATTCCTTTCCGGATAATAACTTAGCTAAGGTAAGGATGAGAACTATTTTAGCAAATTCTGATGGTTGAAAACTTATCCAGCCCAGCCTTAGCCATCTTTGAGCTCCATGAATCTCACCTTTTTTAAATAGAACCACCACTAAGGTAAAAAAAACTATTCCATAAATAAAATAAGCTAAATTTTTCCAGAAACTCTGCTTAAGGAAATAAAATAAAACTACCAGTCCAAAGCCAATTCCAACCCAGATCAACTGACGCTTAAAGTAGTAGAATTCACCAGCAAAAGAAAGAGTATACAGATGGAAAATTCCCCAACCACTTATTATTAAAGTAGATAAAAGAAGCCACCAATCCAGTCTTCGTGATATATAAAGTGTTTTCGTTTTCATTTTTAAATTTGAATTGAGGTAAAAATTCGAGCAAGGATTTTTCCCGCTATTTCCGGAGCAATTGCTCTTTCCTCTTCTCGTTGCTCCACCAACACTACAATACTCAAAGAAGGATTTTCAGAAGGAGCATATCCTACAAACCAGTTATCAGGCTCCTCTCTCCAGGCGACCTCAGCAGTTCCAGTTTTACCGGATATTTTTACCACTTTATTTTCAGCTCTCCAGCCTGTCCCTTGAGTTACCACTCCCCGCAGTGATCTTTTCAAAAATTTAAGAGTAGAAGAAGAAATAGAAACCTTCCTTATCGTTTGAGAAGAATTTAAAGGAATAACTTTTCCTTCAAAATCTACCACTCTTTTCAGTAAATGAGGCTTAAGCAAGTTTCCTCCATTAGCTATAGCATTAATAACACCTAACATTTGTAAAGGAGTAACTAAAATATATCCTTGTCCAATAGATAAATTAGTTGTGTCCCCAGGATACCAGATCTCCCCATAATTTTTCTTTTTCCACTCCAAAGTGGGAACAAAACCCTTTTTCTCTGAGATCAAATCTATTCCTGTAGGCTGACCCAGGCCAAAAAGTTCAGCGTATTTAATTATGTCCTTAACGCCTACTTTTAATCCCAACTGATAAAAGTAAACATTGCAGGAATGAATTATAGCCTTCTCCAGGTTTAACCGCCCATGGCCTTCCTCTTTCCAACACTTAAATATCCGATTGCCTACCTGAAGTTTTCCTCCACAAAAAAAAGTAGTGCTCTCAGTCGCTTTTCCTTCCTCTAAAGCTGCTATAGCAACTATAATTTTAAAAGAGGAACCAGGAAAATATTCTCCTCTAATAGCACGATTTTCTAAGGGATTGCCCGAATCGCTAAATAGCTTATCACAAACCGATAAAGATATGCCCTGGACAAAGAGATTGGGGTCAAAAGAAGGATGAGAGAGCAAAACTAATATCTCTCCTGTATAAGGATCTCCTATTAAGACCACGCCTTTTCTTTCTCCTAATTCCTCCTCAGCAATTTGCTGCATCTTTAAATCTAAAGTAAGGTAAATATTGTCACCAGGAAGAGAATCTTTACAAGAAATAGTTCTTAATTCTCGGCCATGGGCA
The DNA here is from genome assembly GCA_030607715.1 of Candidatus Aerophobota bacterium. The sequence continues at coordinate 9,508 of JAUWJM010000038.1, read as the reverse complement.
TCTACTTCCAGTTGTTTTCCTCCTTTTTCTCCCTGAAGATACCTGTTATACACTTTTTCTATCCCTACTTTTCCTACCAGATCCCCCAACTCTATTTTTGAAGCCAAAGAACTATTTAATTCCTCTTTATTTACCTCTCCCAGGTAACCAAGCAAATGGGCTACTAATTTCCCATGAGGATAATTTCGTACAGGTTGGGTAAGAATAACCACCCCGGGGAACTCTTCTTCTCTTTCTAAAAGATAAGTAACCTCGGATAAACTTATATTTTTTTTTAATGTCACTGGACGAAATGGGTTAGAGACATTTTTAATCTTCCCTTTAATTAAATCAACATCTAAAGGTAAGATCTTTTCAAGGGAATCAAGAAGCTCTGGTAAACTTTTAATATTGGCAGGGATAGCACCTATGGAAAAGGTCGCCCGGTTATCGGCTAAAATCCTTCCCTCTCTATCTAAAATTATTCCCCGAGGTGCAGGCAGGGGAAGAAGTCTAAGGTGAGAAGTCCTGGAAAGCCAGAGATACCTTTCTCCTTTTACAAGCTGCAGCCAGGCTACTCTGCCTAAAATAAAAAGAAAGGCACTTAGTATGATTATCAAAATTAGCTTAATTCTTCCTTCTATTTCCCCTTTTCCTTGAATAAATTCTCTTAAAGGGAGCAAATTTCTTCCTGATAAGCTTATTTTTTTATAGCTACAGCAATTCGAGGATTACCCTGGTAATCTGGAATTATACAAGAAAATTTCATATTCTTCTGAGATAAGATTAACTGCTTGACTTCATTTTCTTGATTATATCCAATTTCCATAATTAAAAATCCTTTTCTTTTAAGATACCACGAACTTTCAGGAATAATTCTTTCAAAAAATTCCAGGCCTGTTTTTCCTCCATTAAGGGCAATTCTGGGTTCTTTTCTTACCTCCCTGGACAAAAAATTTATCTGGTGAGTACTAACATAGGGAGGATTAGAAATTACCCCATCAATTTTTCCCCTTAAATTAACTCTTTTCAAAGGAGAAAAAATATCTCCTAAAAGAAGCTCTACTTGTTTTTCCACCCCATGTAACTTCATATTTTTTTCAGCTACTTTTAAGGCCCGGGAAGAAATATCAATACTATAAATCTTTACCCCATTAGAAGGCCCCATCCGCAAAGGCGGGGACAAGGGTTTTCTAAACAAATGGTTTGGGAGGGGTTTAAAGCCTCTTCCAAAGTTTCTAACGGGGTTTACCCTTTTTAACTTTTTAGCCAGGCTAATGGCAATGTTCCCACATCCAGTTCCCAGATCAATTAAGGCTAAAACTTTTTCCTCTGATTTTAAGCTGTTAATTAAATTTAGAGCTTTCTCTACCAGAAGCTCTGTTTCTGGACGCGGGATATAAACATCAAAGCTTATCCGGAATTTAAGGCCCATAAAGTAGCTCTCTTTAATAATATAAGGTAAAGGAATACCCCGAGCTCTTTTTTTTATACACTCCTGGAATTCATTAATCTGAAGAGGGGAAAGAAAATCATTAGAGATAAGATAAAGATTCAGACGGTCTTGATTTAGTATCTTACCTATTATCAGCTCAACATTTGCCTGAGGGTTTTCAATCTCTCTTTCTTTAAGATATTGAATTCCCCACTTCAAACTTTTTTTAATACTCCAAGACTGCTTTTCCTGTTCCATTTCATTTAGTCAATGTAGCCGCAACTTTTAAGTTGCGCTTGTCTTCGCAGGTTAAAGCCTGCGGCTACTTCAATGAGCTCAATTAGTAATGTGTAATATGTAATATGTAAAAACGAAATAAACGAGATTAACGAGATGAACGGAACTGTTGGTATAAATTAGCCATCTCCATTGCAGAAATAGCCGCATCCCATCCTCTATTACCAACCTTTGTTCCTGCTCTCTCAATAGCTTGCTCTATAGTATCAGCAGTAACAACTCCAAAAATAACAGGAATCTTCGCCTGAATGGATAAGTTAGCTATTCCTTTTGCTACCTGGGTAGAAATTAATTCATAGTGAGGAGTAGCTCCTCTAATCACTGCCCCCAAACAAATTAAAGCGTCAAAATTTCCTCCTTTAATTAAGTGAGAGGCAACAGCAGGTATCTCAAAACTTCCGGGAACCCAGACTACCTCAATATCTTCCTCTTTCACCTGATGCCTTATTAAAGCGTCTATGGCTCCTTCAAAAAGTTTTTGAGTAATGAAATCATTAAATCTTGAGACTACAATTCCAAATTTTAAACCTTTTCCCTCAATTTTGCCTTTGTAGATTTTCATCTTTTCCTCTCCAAATTTAAGGATTTAACTTAAGTAAATGACCAAGTTTTTCTTGCTTGACTTCTAAGTAATGCTTGTTTAGCTTATTAGCTCTCACTTCCAGAGGAACACGTTCTATAACTTCTAAACCGTATCCTTTCAAACCAATTATCTTACGAGGATTGTTAGTTAAAAGTCTTATCCGGTGCAGTCCTAAATCAGCTAATATTTGAGCTCCAATCCCATAATGCCTTAAATCTGGTGCAAAACCAAGTTTTTGATTAGCCTCAACCGTATCTAATCCTCTATCCTGAAGTTCGTAGGCACGAAGTTTATTTAACAATCCTATTCCTCGACCTTCCTGATTGAGATAAAGAATTACTCCGCAATCAGCCTTTCCTATTTTTCGTAAGGATTTTTCCAATTGCTCTCCACAATCACACCGCAAAGATTTAAATACATCTCCGGTAAGGCATTGAGAATGAACCCTCACCAGAACACCTTCCTTACCTTTTACCTTTCCCTTGACTAAAGCTAAGTGAACTCTGTCCTCCAGAATACTCTGATATCCTATTAGAGTAAATTCTCCAAAGGGAGTGGAAAGATGGGTAGCTACCTCTTTCTTAACTAATTTTTCTTTTTTCCAGCGGTAATTTATTAAGTCAGCTATAGTGCATATCTTAAGTTTATGTTTTTGAGCAAATCCTGAGAGTTGGGAAAGCCTGGCCATATGGCCATCCTCATCCATTATTTCACAGAGAACCCCTGCTGGATAGAATCCAGCTAATCGAGCTAAATCAATAGCTGCTTCAGTGTGGCCTGCCCTTACTAAAACTCCCCCTTTTTGAGCAATCAAGGGAAAGATATGCCCGGGTCGGGCTAAATCATCAGGCCTGGTAGCTGGGTCAATTATCACCTTCACTGTTTGAGCTCTGTCATATGCAGATATCCCTGTTGTGGTATTTTTTCGGGCATCCACAGAAATGGTGAAGGGAGTTCCTTTAAGGGAAGTATTTTTCTCCACCATGGGAGAGAGTCCCAATTTCTTAGCCCTTTCTAAAGTTATAGCTATGCAAATTAATCCTCGAGCATACTTAGCTATAAAGTTTATTATTTCAGCACTAATATGAGAAGCAGGAATTATTAAATCACCCTCATTTTCTCTATCTTTATCATCCACCACTATAGAGGGCTTACCTTTTTTAAAGTTCTCTAAAACTTCCTCAATGGTATTAAAGGTGCTCATTGTTTATCTCTTTGTCGCTATTCAGCCACTAACTAATAAAAGAGTTAATATCCTGCTTTTCTTAAAAAATCTCTGTCAATACTATCTATAGAGGTAGAAGATGAAAAATTCCCAGGTTTTTTTTCTGAATAGATAATCTGCTCAACATACTTAGCCAATATATCCACCTCTAAGTTAAGTTTATCTCCTTCTTTTTTCTCTCTTAAATTGGTATGCTCCAGAGTAAAAGGGATAAGACAAACAGTAAAATCTTTCTCTCTTTTTTCAGCTATAGTTAAACTTACCCCTTCAATAGCTACCCTGGCCTGATTAGCTATAAATTTCATTAGATCTAAAGGTGGTTCTATTTGCATCATCCATTGTCCCGAACTTCGCAGTATCCTTCTTATAACCACCATTTTATCTATATCTCCTGTTACCAGATGACCACCAAATCGAGTAGTAGGTAAAAGAGACCTCTCTAAGTTAACCCTATCTCCAGCTCTTAGACTTCCCAGGTTTGTTTTATTTAAAGTTTGAGTAATTATCTCAACAGTAAAGTCCTCCTCTCCTGCATTTATTACTGTAAGGCAAACTCCATTAACTAATATACTATCAGATTCTTTTGTTCCCTCTAAAATCTTTTTTGCCTTTATATTTAGTTTACACAAAGAGTAAGAAAACTCTATTTTTTTCACCATTCCCACTTCTTCTACTAAACCAGTGAACATAATTTTACCCTACTTTGCCCCACAAAGGGTTCAAGATTTCAAAAGAATAGAAGGCTTTTCCAATCCCCTTTTTACTTCCTGAAGAAACTTTGCCCCCAGATATCCATCAACAGCTCTGTGATCACAGGAAAGGGTCATCTCTATAACTAAAGCCGCAACAATTTTCTCCTCTTTCACTACCGGTTTTTCTTTAATTTCTCCTGTAGCTAAGATGGCAACCTGAGGAGGATTAATAATAGCAGCAAATGTTTTTACTCCTGTCATCCCCAAATTAGAAAGGGTAAATGTTGCCCCTTCCACTTCCTTCAAGCTGAGTTTATTCTCTTTAGCTTTATTTACCAATTCTACTCGATTCTTAGCTATTTGAAAGATATCCTTTTTATCCACATCCTTAATTACAGGGGCAATTAATCCCCTCTCTGTAGTCACTGCTAATCCTATGTTTACCTGAGAGAAACTAACTACTTTTTCTCCTTTAAAACAAGAATTAATTCTGGGAAATTTATTTAGAGCTCGAGCACAAGCCTTAATTAGCAGATCAGTGTAGGAGAGATGAACACCTTTTTCTTTTTCAAATTCCTCTAATAAATCATTCCGAAACTTCACCGCCTGCGAGAAATTAACCTCGTTGGTAAGGTAAAAATGTGGTATCTGTCTTTTGCTTTCCTGCATTCTTTGAGCCATAATTTTCTCTATCCTGGATAAAGAAAACTCTTCCTTAGCTAAAGGTGCACCTTCTCTTTTAGTCTCTTTTTCCTCTGCGCATCTTAAGACATCTTCCTTTGTTATTCTACCTCCGGGTCCTGTTCCCCTTATAATGGAAAGATCAATTTTTTTCTCTTTAGCTAATCTTTTGGCTAAGGGAGAAGCTTTAATGGAAACAACTTCTTTTTCAACATTAGCTACTGTTTCAGATTCTACTTTTTCTTCTTCTTTTAGAGGGACATTTTCATCCATACTATCAGCAATATAGGCAATTGTCTCTGTAATAGGAACAACCTGGCCTTCTTGAGCTACAATTTTTCTTACTACCCCTGAAGTAGTAGCCTCTATCTCCATATCAGCTTTATCAGTAGTAATCTCTAAGAGAAGCTCTCCTTCCTTTACTGTATCCCCCTCTTTTTTTAACCATTTTATAATTTCTCCTTCTTCCATAGTTTCTCCCAATTTGGGCATTATAACTTTAGTTATCATAGGTATTCTCCTTCTAATCTATAGCATACTTTCCACTGTTTTAATAATTTTATCCTCATTAGGCAAAAAAGCATTCTCTAAAATTGGTGCTGCCGGGGGAGGTACATCTGGAGCAGCCACTCTTAAAATAGGTCCATCCAGATAATCAAATGCTTTTTCCTGAAGTTGAGCTGCCACCTCTGCTCCAAATCCCATAAACCGAACAGCCTGATGAACTACCAGGGCTCGCCCGGTTCTCTTAACTGAATCAATGAGAGTTTGTTCATCAAAAGGGTAAAGCGTTCTCAAATCAATTACCTCTGCTTCAACACCTCTGCGGGCTAACTCTTGTGCTGCCTTTAAAGCTATAGACACCATATAGGACCAGCTAATTATGGTAACCTTGTTAGAGGATTCCTTCTCAATTTTTCTCCTGATAGCAGCTTTGCCAAAAGGTATTAAGTAATCATCTTTGGGAACCAAACTCTTTCCACGGGGATGTCTATAGAGATTTTGATGTTCAATAACTACCACAGGATTATTATCCCTGATAGCCATTTTTAACAGTCCCTTTGCATCATAAGCATTGGAAGGCATAACAATTTTTAAGCCTGGGAAATGAGTTATTATAGCTTCTAAACTTTGAGAATGCTGGCCAGCATAACCTTTACCTCCACCAATAGTTGTTCTTACAGTCAAGGGTATGGTTGGCTGTCCTCCGGACATATACTTCCATTTTGCTACTTGATTGGCTAACTGATCCATAGCTTGAAGAATAAAATCAATATACATTATCTCTACGACCGGTCTTAAACCTTTCAAAGCTGCCCCCATACCACTACCAATTATTCCTGCCTCAGAAATAGCTGTATTAAAGATACGATCCCTGCCGAATATTTTTAGAAGCCCTTCAGTAGCATGAAAGGCTCCACCATAATCAGCAATATCCTCTCCCCAGAGAACAACCCTGGTATCTCGTCTCATCTCCTCAAATAATGCTTCAATCACTGCTTCTTGGTAAGTTATCTCCGTTCTCTCATCTCTATCTAAAAAAGCTGGTTTATAAAAAATAACAGATTGTCTAAATTTATCCGGGACTTCCTTTGAAACAAAGTTAGTAAACAACCCCAGATACATATCTTTTGGATTGGGACTGGTAGCTTTAGCTGCCTTTATAGCCATAGCTTCATTTCTTTCTCTTGCCTTTATTTTTAACTCCTCTATTTTCTCTTTCGTAACAAGAGCTTCCTCAACTAACTTCTTTGAATAAGTTTCAATAGGGTCTAATCTCTCCCAGGCTTGAAGCTCCTCTACAGTTCGATAAGTTTCATCTTCCTTTTTGTCCAGCCTATCGCTTAAAGAATGACCTTTGTAGCGAGTACACCAGAACTCCAGGAGACAAGCATCCCCCCCCTTCCTGGTCTTCTCAATAGCCCTTTTAGCTGCATCCATAACAGCTAAAACATCCATTCCATTAACAATTTCTGCATACATTCCATATTTATTGTAGCCAAATGCTCTTTCAGATAAAAACTCTATCCCTGTAACCTCGCCTTTCTGCTGGCCAGTCATTCCATACTGATTATTTACGATGCCAAAGATGACAGGAACTCCCATCTTTTTCTTCATCAGTCCATTGGTAAATTGAGCCATAGTAGCCATATTCATTGATTCATGGGAGATTCCATTATTATAAGCACCATCCCCGGCAAAACAGAAAACTACTGTTCCATCATTAAAAGCTCGAGAGGCTATAGCTGCCCCTACAGCCATACCTAAACTTCCTCCTACAATAGCATTTGCTCCTAAATGTCCCTTACTAAAGTCGGCAATGTGCATACTTCCTCCCCTACCACGACAGTACCCTTCTTCTTTGCCAAAAAGTTCAGCTATAGCTCGAAATAGATGCAATTGAAAAGCTTGCTCAATAACCTCATCTTTACTCTTGCCTTGAGGGGATAACTCCAGATAATCTTGAATTTTTATATCACTTTCTATAAGCTCAAGTAAGCTTTTTCCATTCATCTGTTTAATGGCAAAGTATCCCTTGGATAAGCTATCTCCATGACCTCTATGATGACTGGTGATGCAGTCTTGCATCCAAAGATTAGCTATCGCTCCTGTAGAAATAGCTTCCTGACCAATAGAAAGATGAGAAGCCCCTATATAAAGGTATTTTAAAGAACCATACTTTCCTTTCTTATCCTTTAACTCCACTATCATCTGTTCAAAATTTCTAATTAAAAGCATACATTCAAGAATATCCAGACATTTTTGAGAAGTGAGGTTACCTTCTTCTATTTCCTGTTGAATAGACTTGTTATACTGAAATTTGGGAATCTTTCCCTCCACGCCAATAAATCCAGGAGTAAAATCAGGTACAATACTAATTTCTCTAACCATTTTAAAATCCTTTTTTATATAAATTCTAAGTGAGAAAAAGATGTTGTCAAGCTAACTAAATTAAAATTGTTTTCATTATTCTAAGGTTATCTTCTGAACATTTTCATTTATATTTTTCCCCAGAAACACCTTTATAAAAGAAGAGAATTTCTCTGGTCTGTCGGTAACAAAAAAGTGGTGTTGGGGAATATTTCCACTAAACTCATTTTTAAAACTATCAAACATATTCTCCTCTTTTAGAGTTTTTCCTACCTGTTTAGCTACTTCCTGAGCAGAATCTATTAGAACTACTTTGTCTCCAACTATTTTCTGAATTACTGGCTTAAGAAGGGGATAGTGAGTACAGCCTAAAATTAGAGTATCTATTCTCTCTTTTAATAAAGGCTTTAAATAAAACCAAACCACGCTACGGGTAACTTTTCCTCTTAACCAACCCTCTTCTACCAGAGGAACTAAAAGAGGGCAACTCTTTCCTCTTACTTTCATTTTAGGATTTATGGATTTAATTATTTTGGGGTAAGCCCTGCTTCTGATGGTAGCCTCAGTTCCCATAACTCCAATTACCCCTTTCTTAGTTACACTTACTGCTTTAGCTGCCCCTGGTTTTAATACTCCAATAATGGGTAAAGAGAAATCTTTCTTAAGATTGGATAAACTCAGAGCTGAAACAGTATTGCAGGCAATTACTATTAATTTTACGCCTTTGATTTGAAGAAAATTTAGAGCCTGTATGGAAAATTTAGTAATTGTTAAGGAAGATTTGGCTCCATAAGGAACTCGGGCTGTATCACCCAGATAAACTATGGACTCCCAGGGAAATAGCCTTATTACTTCTTTAACTACGGTAAGCCCTCCAATTCCCGAATCAAATATCCCAATTTTTCCTTTTGCCATTGTATCACTCTTGAGGAGATTTAATAATATCAGAATTTAGGGAAAGAGGGTTCCTTATATCTATATGCCCAACCAGAGTGGCTTGAGGTTCCCCTTGAATAAGAATTTGAACTCGGGAGTAGGAAGGAAAATTATCTAAAAGAGTATCTACAATAGAATAAATAGTGAGCAGTTCCCCTGTAGTTCCTCCGGGATGTTTTTCCTTAAGAGAAGAGGAAAAATCTACATAAATGATTCCATCTTTTATATAAACTGCTCTTATCTTGGTTTCCGGGGAAATAGTGGGAGATAAATCTTTGTCTTTTGGCCCTTTTATAAGTTCCTCAAGAACAGCTTTTATTTCCCTGTTTTTCTCATTACCTGACGGGGGAAGAAAAATTTTCCTTTGCTGAGGAACTAAATACTCTCCCTGGGGCAAAGAGAAGTAAAGACTAACTATCCTCGTTTGAGGAGGTGGTAGGGAAGGTTTAACTATCCATTCTTTAATTTTATAGGCTCTTTCTCTAATTAAAGGAGCAAAGAATATTCCAACTACAAAAGCAACAATTATTATTCCCACCCATAACAAAGTTTTCTTTTTACCCGAAGCCATTTCTTACCTTTACTGATTTATTTTTTATTAAAAGATTTAATGTACTTAGCCAATCCCTGATAAATTCCCTGAGCAATTAAAAATTGAAAATCCTTTTTTCTTAGTTCTTTTTCCTCCCAGGGATTGGAAATAAAGCCAACTTCCACAAGAATAGCTGGCATCTTAGCTCCTCTTAAAACATAAAATCTAGCTGATTTTACTCCTCTATCAATAAGCCCACAAGTGTGACAAAGTTCTT
>JAUWJM010000122.1 GCA_030607715.1 Candidatus Aerophobota bacterium | reverse complement strand
CTGGATTCCATAGCCAGATCCCTGTGAGTAGGATAAGTATCTATGGCTTTTTGAAAAGACTTAGAAGCGCCAGTATAATTTTTTTGGTGGAAATAAGTCCATCCTATCGCAAATTGGGCATCGGCAGCATTTGGGTTTCCTGGGTAATTGGTGAGAAATCTTTCATAAGAACTCCTGGCTTGCCCGTAATTCTTCAGTTTGAAGTAAGAAGCTGCTATCTGGTATATTGCCAGAGAAACCAGTTTTGATTGAGGGTATTCTATTTCTAATTTAGAATAACTTCCTATAGCTTCAGAAAAATCTTTTAAGTTAAAAAGACAGTTTCCTACTTGTAAAAGGGAATTATCTACCCATTTAGAGTCAGAGTAATTTAGAATAACTTTTTCAAATGCCTCCTTTGCCTTCTTGTAATTATTTTGCCCAATATAACACCAGCCTATCTCATATTGAGCATTGCTGGCCAGAGAGGAAGCAGGATATTTATTTATCATTTTTTCAAAATAATACATAGCTCTCTCATATTCGGGTTGGGGAAGATTAAGCAAAGATTCTCCCATTTGAAAAGTAGCATCAAGGATATATTCAGATACGGGAAACTCTTCAATTATTTTTCGGAAGTAAAAGGCTGCCTCTTTAAATTCTCTCTGATCAAAAGAGGAATAAGCTGCTCCGCAAAGAGCATCATCGAGAAATTCACTTTTAGAATAATTTTTAATTATTTTTTGATAAGCCAGGAGAGCTAAATCAAATTTATCTTGATAATAAAGGCTATCTCCTAACCTTAACCAGGCTTCGGCAAGATTTAGCGATCGAGGATAAGAGTTGATAAATTCCTGGAATTTTCCTTCGGACCTGGTATAATTTTTCTCTTCATAGTAAGTATAAGCAATATCAAAGAGAGCCTCCTCTTTCCATTTTCCCTGGGGATCAGATAGCTCCTTTTGATAAGCCTCTCTTGCCTCTTTATATTGGCCAAGACGATAAAGAGACTCGCCCAGCCAATAATTAAGATCTGTTTTCTTAAAGTCAGAGGCCGCTTCCCTGTATTTACCTAATTCAAAATAAGAAGAACCCCTTTCTTGAAGAACATCGTTAAGATAGGGTGAGAAGGGGTATTTTTGGATAAAAAGGGTAAATTCTTTTGACGCATCTTCAAACCTTTCTTTAGCATAAAGAGCTTTAGAAAAGGAATAATCAACTTCTTCAATATATTTAAACTCAGGAAAATTTTTCTTTAATTGCCCAAATTCTTTTAAAGCTTCATTGTAATTTTCTACTTCAAAATTAATGTATCCCAGAGAATAAAGGGCATAAGGGAAAAGTTTACTTTCAGAATGATCTTTAATTAGCTTCTCATAGGAAGAAATAGCTCGATTAGTATCACCCAGGCAATAGTAACACTCTCCCATTTGATAAAGACTCTCATCTACAAAATCACTGGTTGGATAGACCTGAATTAAAGTCTGAAAAGCCTGTGCTGCCTTGCCGTAATCCCTCTGTTGCCAGAAGCTCATTCCAATCCCATATTCAGCCCTATCACAGTTCTTATCATCGGAAAATGTGTCAATAAATTTTTGAAACTCCTGAATAGCTAATTCGAACTTTCCATCCTCATATAAACTCTGGGCAAATTCAAACTGTTTCTCAACCGGAGTTCGTGACAGAGCAAATTGAGGAATAAAAAAGGCAAATAAAATTCCTATTACCAGGACTATCTTTACTATTTTCTTCATTTTGTTTTGCTCCTTATAATATTTTTGCTTATTTTACCAAAAAAGCTTTTTATTGTCAAGTTTTTTTGTCTCCAGTGTTAATTAAAATTTATTGACATATGGATATTTCCTTATTATAATAGTAATAAAGCTTTTAAGCAAGGAAGACTGTAATTCTTTTTAAGAGGTATCCGAAAATCTTATGGAAAATAAAAAATGAAATGGAAACCTCTGGGATTTTCTCAACTTTTAGTAGGAGGTAGTCCTGTTCCTATTAAAACCCTTTGTCTTAGAAACAAGTGGGATGAAAAGAAAAGATATCGTGTCAGCACAGCCCAGGATACCTCAAATGTAAAATCTTTCTCAATTCCAGCCTGGGCTCAATTAGCTAAGGATGAGAGAAACAGGATTGGTGCCCTGGCCAGAGGAGCCCACTGCCAATGGATAAAAATAGGTAAGTTAAATCAGATACAGCCTTATATTTTTGTTTCCTTAGATGCTTTAAGCAAAAATGTTTGTCATAAATTACTTATCCCTCTTGAATATGAACTTGCCGAGGAGGAAGGTGCTCTTTTAGCTATTGAGAAAGAGGATAAGCCCTATTATATAGTCAGCAGGAGATCTAAAAAATTTCATCATCCCGGTTGCCCCAGAGCAAAGAGAATAAGTGATAAAAATAAGATTACCTTTACAACAAGGAAAAAAGCTCTGGAAGCTGGATATAGTCCAGATACTTTGTGCAAACCCTAAATTTAAAAGAAAAGGAGAAAGTGATGTTCACTCTTACCTATCCTCCGAAAATTATATTTGGATGCGGCACTCTTCATCAACTAAAAGAAGAAGTTATTAACTTTGGGAAAAATGCTCTTTTGGTAACAGGTCGCTCAGCAATGAGAAGAACCGGGATTTTAACTAAGGTAGTTGATGGCCTTAACTCAAAAGGGATGAAGGTAGATGTCTTTGATAAAGTAGAACATGATCCCTCCTTAACTACAGTAAACGAAGGGATTAATCTTACCCGAAAACAAAACTCTTCTGTAATTATAGGATTGGGGGGAGGGAGTCCATTAGATGCTGCTAAGACTATTGCTTGTTTAGCACCTCAGGAAGGAGTAGACTGGGAATATTATTCAGGGAAAACAATAAAAACATCCGGCCTTCCTTTTTTAGCTATTCCCACAACTGCAGGAACAGGAACTGAGATAACCAGAAACGCTGTGCTCACTGATAGGGAAAAGAAGACAAAAAAAAGTATCCGCAGTGTCTATATGATACCAAAAGTAGCTGTGGTAGACCCAGAGCTTACCCTTTTTTGTCCTCCATCTGTTACTGCTCATTCAGGTATGGATGCCTTAACTCAAGCTATGGAATCCTTTATCACTAAAGCTTGTAACCCTGTCACTGATACGCTTGCCTTAAGAGCAATAGACCTTTTATTCCACAATCTTCCTCAAGCTGTAGAAAACGGGGCAGATATTCAGATTAGAGAAAAAGTAGCCCTGGGAAGCCTTCTTTCGGCAATGGCTTTCTCTAATTCGGGATTGGGAGCAGTGCATGGTTTATCCCATCCTTTAGGAGCCCATTTTGGTATACCTCATGGACTTGTCTGCGCTGTTTTACTTCCCCTTATAATGGAACTTAATTTAGAAACCAGAAAAGATAAATTCCAAGAAATGGCTAAAAAGATGAAGGTGAAGAGAGCAGAGGATGTTCCTAAGGCAATAAGAGAGCTTTTAGAAAAAGTTAACATTCCTTCATCTCTTCGAGAATGGAAAATAAAGGAAAAAGATATTCCTCTCTTAGTATCACAATCTAAGAGTGGCAGTATGAGGAAAAATCCCCGTGATTTAACCGATGCTGAATTATCCCGGGTTCTGGAAAGTGTAATCTGCTAATTAAAAAATAAATCTGTCCCCTTATTATCTATCCTTCAATTGTCCTCCGCAGTAAGGGCAGAACTGAGGATTCCCCTGATAGAGCCTCCCGCAGTAAGGACATACCTTAGTAATTTTCTCCTCCTCATCTGTTTGAGTGCTCTTAGGAGCTTTAGATCGAAGGATAAGGTAAAGAGGTAAAAAGACAATAAGTAAAAACCATACTCCTAAAAACCATCCTATTACAGCACCTTTACTGTAGCCTCTCCTGGCAGCATCAGAGGCTACCCACCAGGCAACCAGAATAGGAATAATAGCACTAATAATTATCAATATTACCATTTTTTTATTTTTTACTGAATCTTTCCTTCTATCTGGGATATTCTCTCCTCCATCTGTTTAATCCTCTGGCGAATATTCTCTATTGCCTTTTTCAGCTCTTCTATCTGGGTTTTTATCTCAGAGCTTAGTGATCGAGTGGGCTCAGCAGTGGAAACAGAGAGAGGTTTTTCTGGAGAGGATGACACCTCTCTTAAAGGAAAAAGAGGCTCTGTCAGTAAAAGCTTAGGTCCTTTTTCCTCAGCTATTGTTTCAATTAATGATGTTATTTGTGGTTGAGGATTTATCAGCCAGGCTCCCTCAAAATAAATCAGCGCTTGCTGGTGTAACTTGTCTTTCATATAATCAAGTCCACTTTTTAAGAAAAAATCAAAGAGAGGAGTTTCACCCCATCCTGGAGAAGCAAAACTTTTGTAATCTTTTATTGCCTCGGTCATTAACTTCAGGGACTTTTCTCGTAGAGCTAATCTATTATAAACTATAGCTAACAGAGCTTTTCCCTTTGTAGCATCTCTTTTGTTGCTAATAGTCTCTCCTTTTTCTTCCAATCTGATATACTGATTAAACCAGCTTAAAGCACTTTCATATAAACCTTTAGCATGAGATTCTTCTTCCTCTTGCTCACAGTTTTTACCCAGAATATAGGCAATTTCACCTAAATGAAGGTATGGAAGAGAAAAACTGGGCCATTTATCAATAACCACCCTGTAATTTCTAATAGCCTGGCTATAGTACTGTGGCTCGGCATTAGCAGCAAAATAGTAAGTTCTTGCCAGTTGGACCTGAGCCAAAAAGTTATCTTTATCTTCCTCTAAAACAGACTGGTAAAGATTTATAGCTAAATCATAATCCCCCTCTTCAACTGCCTTACGGGCATGCTGTAGATAAGTCGCTAAAGACTCCTGGGCAAAAACGCGGGCAGAAAAAATTAGTAATACCATTAGTGTTGAGAAAAGAATCATCCCTGCAGGTAACTGAAACATTCTCTTAGTTAAACTTTTCAATTTCATTTATCTTATCCATTTAGATTTTCTAAAATTTCCTCTTTTGTGTTACTGTTCGCCTTCTATAAGCAAACAATCTCCTATAATCTATGGTGCCGGAGGAGGGAGTCGGACCCTCACGAGGGGAAAACCTCACTGGATTTAGAATCCAGCGCGTCTACCAGTTCCGCCACTCCGGCATCAAAATAAATAAATAGTTTATATCAAAATTGTTATATAT
>JAUWJM010000035.1 GCA_030607715.1 Candidatus Aerophobota bacterium | reverse complement strand
TGATATCTGTGGCGGGTGCAGGGGGAATCAGTGTGAGTTATTTTCATCCACGACCTTTTCTGGGTGGCTTAGGAAAAAGGTTAATTCAACATGCCCCTGACAGTTCTTTTCCAAGTGATCATACTACCTGTATGTTTGCAGTAGCTTTTTCACTAATTTTTCTTAAAGAATTTAAAGATGGGGCAATCTTCCTTGTTCTTTCTCTATTAGTTGGTCTTGCAAGAGTTTTTTGTGGTGTTCATTTTCCTTTTGATATTATTGGTAGTGCTTTTGTATCCTTGATAGGTGCAAGTATAATTTTCATAGCAAGAGGAAAACTTATTTTTCTCTTTACTAAGATTATAAGACTGTATAACAAATGTGCCTTTATTTTTGAAAGAAAAGCTGGTTAATCCCGGGTTTGGTAATTTGAAATGAGAAGATACAAGATATTGACTTTTGTCAAAAATAATATATATTTTTAAACATGGGCGAATAGCTCAGTCGGGAGAGCGCTGCCTTCACGCGGCAGAGGTCACAGGTTCAAGCCCTGTTTCGCCCATTATAATATGCAAGAGTCGAGTCGGCAACTATTGACAATTTTTAAAAAATGGATATAATACCTATCATCTTTTTAGACGAGGTATCTTGAAATATTGGAATTTCAAAGTTTTCATAATTTTCCTCCTCTCAAGGGAGAAAATTAGAATGCAAAATATTAGGAGGTTGACAAGACTAAAAGTATATGATAAGTAGATAAGAGAGTTTGGTAAAAAATCGGAGAAAAAAATTATGGAGGGGTATGTTTATTTTTTTGTAAAAAATAAGGCTAAAGGTTCAGCTAAGCTAAGAAACCTTTTGGGTGGTAAGGGTGCTAATTTAGCTGAGATGTCTAATCTTGGTATCCAGGTCCCCCCGGGTTTTACTATTAGCACAGAGGTTTGTACTTATTATATGGAAAAGAAATCTTATCCACCAGGGCTAAATGAGGAAATAAAGAAGAACTTAAAAAAAATGGAACTTATCACAGGAAAGAAATTTGGGGATTTGGACAACCCTTTGCTTGTCTCCGTTCGTTCCGGAGCAAGGATTTCTATGCCTGGGATGATGGACACGGTTCTTAATCTTGGCCTTAATGATAAGACGGTAAAGAGGCTAATTAAACAAACTGGTAATCCACGTTTTGCCTATGATTCTTATCGTAGACTTGTTCAAATGTTTGGTAATGTTGTTTTGGGAGTCTCAGGGGAAAAGTTTGAGGAATTAATAGATAAGCTGAAGAAATTAAAAGGTGCAAAACAGGATATTGAGTTATCTGAGGAAAACTTGAAAGAGTTGGTAGAAAAATTCAAAAGCCTGATAAATGAGGAGAAAGTAGATTTTCCTCAGGATCCTTTTAAGCAATTAGAAATGGCCATAGATGCCGTGTTTGCCAGTTGGAATAATAAAAGAGCTATTAGTTACCGCAAGATTAATAAGATTCCTGACCATTGGGGAACAGCAGTCAATGTTCAAACTATGGTTTTTGGAAATATGGGTAATGATTCTTGTACAGGAGTAGGATTTACCAGAAATCCAGCTACAGGAGAGAAGGATCTCTATGGCGAGTATTTGATTAATGCCCAGGGTGAGGATGTAGTAGCGGGTATCAGGACTCCTCAATCTCTAATTAAATTAAAAGAGGAAATGCCCCAGATTTACCGGGAACTATATGAAATAACTCAGACATTGGAAAAACATTACCGAGATATTCAAGATTTTGAATTTACAGTAGAAAAAAGGAAACTTTATCTTCTTCAGACTCGGACTGGTAAAAGAACAGCTCAGGCAGCGGTAAAGATAGCTCGAGATATGGTTGAGGAGGAGTTAATATCTAAAGAGAAAGCTTTACTTCGGGTAGAGCCAGCTCAGTTAGAACAATTGCTTCACCGACGCATTGATCCTGAAGCTAAAGTTGAAGTTATGGCTCAGGGGTTACCTGCCTCTCCAGGAGCAGCTAATGGAATGGTAGTATTTACTGCTGACAGAGCTGTGGAGTTAGCTGACGGAGGGAAAAAGGTAATCTTAGTTCGTAAAGAGACCTCTCCAGAAGATATACATGGAATGGCTGTAGTCCAGGGGATACTTACCTCTCGGGGAGGAATGACATCTCACGCTGCTGTAGTAGCAAGAGGTATGGGTAAATGCTGCGTAGCAGGTTGTGAGGCTATTAAGGTAAATGAAAAAGAGAAAAAGTTTACTGTGAACGGGATGGTTTTTCAAGAAGGCGATTATATAACCCTGGATGGAAGCACAGGTAAAGTGATAAAAGGCGATGTTCCTATGTTGAACCCGGAGTTGAGTGATGAATTTAGGGAAATTTTAGAGTGGGCTGATGAAGTGAGAACTATGGGGGTAAGGGCAAATGCAGATACTCCTCAAGATGCTCGGGTGGCTCGAGAAATGGGGGCAGAAGGAATTGGACTTTGTCGAACTGAACATATGTTTTTTGGAGAAGATAGGCTTCCCTTTGTCCAGGAGATGATTATAGCTCAGAATTCAAAAGAAAGAGAAAGATTGACTAAAAAGTTAGAGCCCATGCAAAAAGAGGACTTTAAGGGAATTTTAAGAGAGATGGCAGGTTTGCCAGTTATTATACGTTTGCTTGATCCACCTTTACATGAGTTTTTACCTAATTATGAGGATCTCTTAGTAGAGATAACTAAATTGAAAATGCAAGGGGCAGATTTAAAAGAAATTAAAGCTAAAGAGAAGATCCTTCAGCGGGTAGCGGATTTACGAGAAATAAATCCTATGTTAGGACACAGAGGTTGTAGGTTAGGGATTAGTTTTCCCGAAGTCTACAGTATGCAGATAAGGGCAATTTTTGAAGCAGCAGCAGAGCTAACCCGAGAGGGAGTTAAGGTTTTTCCCGAAGTTATGATTCCTCTGGTGGTCAATGAAAAAGAACTGTCTATTCTTAGAACTCAAACAGTTAAGATAGCTAAGGAGATACTAAAAAGAGAAAAAGTCCATTTTGAATACAGAGTAGGCACGATGATAGAACTTCCCAGAGCTGCTCTTTGTGCAGATAAAATAGCTCAAGAGGCTGATTTCTTTTCCTTTGGCACTAATGATCTTACTCAAACAACTTTTGGTTTTAGTCGTGATGATGCCGAGGGTAAATTTCTTCACCTTTACATTGAAAAGAAGATTCTAAAGGAAGATCCATTTCAGGTACTGGACCAAGAAGGTGTAGGAAAATTGGTGCAAATGGGACTTGAGAAAGGCAAAAAATCTAATCAGAACCTGGAGGTAGGAATTTGTGGGGAGCATGGAGGTGAACCTTCTTCAGTAAAGTTCTGTTATAAGATTGGTTTGGATTATGTAAGTTGTTCTCCTTACAGGGTTCCTATTGCTCGTTTATCTGCTGCTCAAGCAAAAATAGAGGAAAATTAGAAATAGTTTATTGAGTTGAACGATCTCGCTATGTCAAAGTTTTTTGATAATAAAATTGTAGTCATCAGTTCTTATTTAGACTTAGGAGAGAGGTGAAAAACCATCATATTGTAGAGTCCGATTTATCGGACACCTTAGCAAAGCGAGTTTCATAAATGAAACCTCTACAAAAACCATTTTCTCACCAGGCTCTTAGGACTAATGACTACTAGACTATGGACTATCTTGGGGGAGGTGCCAGAGTGGCCAAATGGGGCGGGCTGTAAACCCGTTGGCGTTGCCTACGATGGTTCAAATCCATCCCTCCCCACCAACGATGCCCACGTGGCTCAGGTGGAAGAGCGCATCCTTGGTAAGGATGAGGTCACCGGTTCAAATCCGGTCGTGGGCTCTTAGAGGTCTGTCTCTGATGTATCTTATAAGTGCTATTTGTAAACATTTTAATACAAATAAGGAGAAAAAAGATGGCCAAGGAAAAATTTGTAAGAACTAAACCTCATGTTAATGTTGGTACTATAGGTCACGTTGATCATGGAAAAACTACTCTTACTGCTGCCATAACTCAGCTTTTGGCTAAGAAAAATTTAGCCATCCCTAAAACTTTGGAGGAAATAGATAATGCTCCTGAAGAAAAGGAAAGGGGCCTAACTATTGCTATTTACCATGCCGAATATGAAACAGAAAAAAGGCATTACGCTCATATAGACTGTCCCGGACATGCTGACTATATTAAGAATATGATTACTGGGGCAGCGCAGATGGATGGGGCTATTTTAGTAGTTTCGGCTGCTGATGGAGCTATGCCTCAGACCAGGGAACATATCCTCCTTGCTCGACAGGTAAACGTCCCTGCCATAGTAGTCTTTTTAAATAAAGTTGATCAGGTAGAAGATAAAGAGTTGTTGGAGCTGGTAGAGCTGGAAGTTAGAGAACTTCTTTCTGTATATAATTTTCCAGGAGACGATATTCCAGTAATTGCTGGGTCAGCTCTTCAGTGCCTGGCGTGTTTATGTGATAAAGAGGATTGTCCAAAATGCGGACCAATATTAAAGCTTCTTAATGCTGTGGATGATTACATTCCTCTTCCGGAAAGAGAGATAGATAAACCCTTCTTATTAGCGATAGAGGATATTTTTACTATAACAGGAAGAGGCACTGTAGTTACTGGTAGAGTGGAAAGAGGAATGGTAAAAGTGGGTGATCCTGTTGAAATAGTGGGAATGTCTAAAGAAATCAGAAAAACAGTGGCTACTGGAGTAGAGATGTTTAGAAAAACTCTGGATGAAGGCCAGGCAGGTGATAATATAGGGGTTCTCTTAAGGGGAGTGGACAAGAATGAAGTGGAGAGAGGGCAGGTTTTAGCTGCTCCAGGTAGTATAACTCCTCATACTAAATTTGAAGCAGAAATATACATTTTAACCAAGGAGGAGGGTGGTCGACATACTCCCTTCTTTGAAGGTTATCGCCCTCAGTTTTATTTTAGAACTACAGATGTTACCGGTGATTCCTCTCTTCCTGAGGGAGTGGAGATGGTAATGCCGGGAGATAATGTGCGATTAACCATTAAACTTATCACTCCCATTGCTATGGAACAGGGGCTAAGATTCGCTATAAGAGAGGGAGGTCACACGGTTGGAGCTGGGGTTGTGGGTAAAATTATTGAATAGGAAAATCAATGGCTGAAATAGTAACTCTTATTTGCACTCAGTGCAAGCAAAGAAATTATACTACTTCGCGGAATAAGAAAACATCCTCTTTGAAATTAAAAAAGTACTGTAAATTTTGTCGTCGACATACTTCTCATAAGGAGAAATAGGTCCGTAGCTCAACTGGCTAGAGCACCGGACTCCAAATCCGGCGGTTGCGGGTTCGAGTCCTGCCGGGCCTGCCAATAAATAGTAATTGGTGAATAGTTTTTGTAGCTTATTAACGCATTGCTAAACGAGGACTTTTACATGGCTAATAAAATAAAGGGTTTTCTTTACTCGGTTAGAGCTGAGTTAAAAAAAGTTAGCTGGCCTACACGAGGTGAAGTTATAAGATCAACTATTATTACTTTAGTAGCCATAATTTTTTTCTCTATTGTTATAGGGGGGATTGATGTCCTATTTCTCCAGTTTTGGAGAATTTTTGTAGGATGATAGTGAGAATAATGACTAAAAGATGGTATGCTCTTCATACTTATGCAGGGCAGGAGGATAGGGTAAAAGCCAATCTTGAACAAAGAATCGAGTCATTCGGGGTAAAGGATAAAATATCTCGAATTTTAATCCCAACGGAAAGAATAGCTGAAGTTAGAAATGGAAAAAGAAGAATATATAAAAGAAAGTTTTTCCCAGGGTATATACTGGTAGAAGCTAAACTTACTGATGAGACAAAGTATGTAATTAGTGATACTCCTGGAGTTAGTGGTTTTGTTGGTCCTAAAAGTCAGCCTGTTCCTCTGGATAAAAAAGAGATAGATAATGTTGAATATCGAATGGGTCTTTTAGAGAAAAAACCTAAACCGGGCGTGGTTTTTGAGATTGGAGAAACCATTCGTATAACTAAGGGACCATTTGCTAATTTCCAGGGAGAGATTATCGAGGTAAATTCGCAACAACAGAGGCTTAAGGTTTTAGTCTCAATTTTTGGGCGGGGGACCCCCGTAGAGTTAGAATATATTAATGTGGAGAAGTTATAATGGCCAAAAAGCCTATTAAAGCGCAAATTAAACTTCAGATCCCTGCAGGGAAAGCAAATCCAGCTCCTCCTGTTGGTCCAGCTTTAGGTCAACATGGAGTAAATATAATGGATTTTTGCAAATCCTTTAATGAAAAGACCAAAGGTAAAGGAGATATTATAATTCCTGTATTGATGACTATTTATAAAGATCGTTCTTTTACTTTTGTATTAAAGACATCCCCTGCTTCTTCCTTGCTTAAAAAGGCAGCTAATATTGAGAAGGGTTCGGGAGAACCTAACAAGAGAAAGGTAGGTAAGGTAAAAAAGAAAGATATTGAAGAAATAGCTAAGATTAAACTACCGGATTTGAATGCCTATAGAGTAGAAGAAGCTATGAAGATTATTGAAGGAACAGCTAAAAATATGGGATTGGTGATAGAGGAGTAATCAGCTATGCCCAAAAAAGGTAAAAAGTATCTTTTGGCTAAAAAGAAGATAAAAGCTAACCGAGAGTATTTTCCTGCTGAAGCTATAACTCTTATTAAGGAGCTTCCTCATCGCAACTTTGAGGAAACTGTAGAAGTAGCTGTAGCTTTAAATATAAAACCTAAGCAAAAAGGGGAAAGGGTAAGAGGAACGGTAATCTTTCCACAAGGGTTAGGAAGGTCAGTTAGAGTGGTAGTTTTTGCTGCCGGAGATAAAGCTGAGGCAGCTAAACAAGTAGGAGCAGAATTTATTGGCGGGGAGGATTTAATTGAAAAAATTCAAGGAGGATGGCTAAATTTCGATGCTGTGGTTTCTACCCCTCAGATGATGAGGTCAGTAGCTAAATTGGGACGAATTCTTGGCCCTAAGGGTTTGATGCCCTCTCCCAAGGTAGGCACAGTAACTGATAACCCTGCTCGAGTGGTGGAAGAGCTAAAAAAGGGTAAAATAGAGTACAGAAACGATGCCACTGGGGTAATCCATGCTCCTTTGGGGAAGGTTTCTTTTAAAGATTCTGCTCTTCTGGAAAATCTTGAAGTTTTTTTAAAGGCCCTGGAAAAAGACAAGCCTTCCACAGTGAAGGGGAGATATATAAAAAGTATTTTTCTTTCCTCCACCATGGGACCGGGAATAAAGGTTAACCTGAAACAGGGAGATAATAAGTAAAATGAAACTGGATGAGAAAAAACAGTTAACCATGGAAATGAAAGATAGCCTTTTAGAAAGTAAAGCATTTTTTATTGTAGATTACCGTGGATTAAAAGTAGTTGAACTTACCGATTTTCGGAATAAACTAAGGGAAAACCAATCTTTCTTCCGGGTGGTTAAAAATACTTTAGCTAATCGAGCTTTAAAAGAAGCTAAATTAGAGATGCTGAGTGATTTTTTTTCCGGACCTACTGGTATAATTTTTATTCAAGCCAAACCACTAAAATCAGCTAAGATAGTTAAGGAATTTATATCCGAGCATTCCAATTTAAAAATTAAAGGGGGTCTTTTAGAGAGCTACCTTTTAGATGCAGATAAAGTTCTTTATCTCGCAGATTTACCTTCAGAATCTGCTCTTTTATCTCAACTTGTAGCTGTGTTGCAATTCCCATTGAGAAGATTAATTAGAGTTTTAAATTATCCTTTAATTAACTTCATTTTGATTGTAAAGGCTATTTTAGAACAAAAAGGAGGTTTATCTATGCCAGCCAAAGTAGAAGAGGTTGCTAATGCTGGGAAAAAAGAAGAAGGCCAAAAAATAGAGAAGAAGGATCAGATTGTTAAAGTTATTGAGCAGATGAATGTATTAGAGCTATCGGAATTAGTGAAAGAACTGGAGGATAAATTTGGAGTTCAGGCAGCATCTCCTCAGGTGGCTATAGCTGCTGTTCCTGCCCAGGAGAAACCCAAGGAAGAAGAAAAAACAGAATTTGATGCGGTTCTTAGCGAAATAGGGCCCAAGAAGATTCAGGTAATTAAAGAGGTAAGAAAACTTACATCTTTAGGCTTAAAAGAGGCTAAAGATTTAGTAGAGCAGGCTCCTAAACCAGTTAAGGAAGGTATAACAAAAGAAGAAGCTGATAAAATAAAGCAAACTTTGGAGGCTGTAGGAGCTAAGGTAGAGTTAAAATAATATGGAAAAATAGTAACAGTTCAGCCACTAAGTCACCAAGGAACAAAGAAGTGATATGACTTTATAATCTCGTTGATCTGTTAATGCGTAGATGCGTTTTACTTATCAACCCATTCACACATTTATCTTGGTGTCTTTGTGGCTGGATACTTATAAATAAGAGGGAAAATATTGAAAACAAAAATTTTAGATTTTAGCAGATATCCTTCCATTGTTAAGATTCCTAATTTGTTGGAGTTGCAAAAGACCTCTTACAGCTCTTTTCTTCAAAGGGATGTTCTGCCTAAGGAAAGAAAAAGAGAAGGGTTACAGTCTGTTTTTCTGGATATTTTTCCTGTAGAAAGTTATAATGGTAAAATAATTCTGGACTTTGTAGAGTATCGCTTTGGTGAGCCACCGTATGATTTAGAAAAGTGTGAACAAGAAGAGTTCTCCTACACTCTTCCCATATATGTAAAACTGAGATTGAAAAAAGAAACTGAGAAGATATTGGAACAAGAAGTTTATTTAGGTGATTTACCTTTGATGACTGATGAGGGAAGTTTTATCATTAATGGAACCCAGAAAATAGTAGTTAGTCAACTGCAAAGAGCGCCGGGGGTATTCTTTGAAGAAAATACTTCAGAATCCAGTAAGGGAAAGATGCTTTACAAAGGAAGAATTGTTCCTGAACGAGGAAGTTGGTTAGATCTTGAGATTAAAGATGACCTTCTGCAACTTCGTATTAATCAAGGGAAGAGAATGTTAGCTACTCTTTTTTTAAGGGCTCTGGGGGCAAATTCTAAACGAGTTTTAAAAGAATTTCTCTATTCTCAAGATAGAGATATTTTAAAGCGGACCTTTGAACAGGATGGGGTAACCTCTTCTCGAGAAGCTCTTTTTAAAATTTATCAACGATTGAGACCTGGTCGTTCCCCAGTGTTTGAATCAGTCAAACAGGTATTTGAGAAGACTTTCTTTGACCCTCGAGTGTACAATCTAAGCAAAACAGGAAGATATCAGATTAATAAAGAATTAGGTTTAAATACTCGCTGGGATAGTATGGTTCTTCAAATAGAAGATGTTGTAGGAATTATAAAGTCTTTGTTTAAACTGGGTCGAGAAGCAAGAGAACTTAAAAGCTTAGATCATCTTTCCCATAGAAGGGTGAGAAGAGTAGGAGACCTTTTAGTCGAACAAATTCGTATTGGATTATCTCGCCTGTCCAGAATAGCTCAGCAACGAATGAGCATTCAGGACCCTGAAACAATTACTCCACGTTCCCTAATTAACACTTATGCTTTGAGGGGAGCAATACAGAGTTTTTTCTATACTGGCCGTCTTTCTCAATATCTTGATCAAACTAATCCTTTGGCTGAGTTGACTCATAAACGTAGATTATCAGCCCTGGGCCCAGGAGGTTTATCCAGAGTTCAGGCTAAAGAAGAAGTTAGAGATATCCATTATTCTCATTATGGGCGTGTATGTCCCATTGAGACTCCAGAAGGTCAGAATATAGGACTTATAGTTTCTTTAGCTACTTATGCTCGAGTAAATGAGCTTGGATTTTTAGAAACTCCTTATAGAAGAGTTAAAAATGGCCAGGTAACAGAAGAGATAGATTATCTTGATGCCAGAGAAGAAGATATGTACCATATAGCAGGATGTGATGTAATAGGTGCTCAAGGCAATTTCATCAAGTCCCATATAATCGTTCGATATCAGGGAGAAATAGTGGTTGTTTCTCCTCAAGAAGTAGAATATGCAGACATCTCTCCCAAGCAAATAGTTAGCGTAGCTACTTCTTTAATACCTTTCTTAGAACACAACGATGCCAATCGAGCCTTGATGGGATCAAATATGCAAAGGCAAGCTATTCCCTTAGAGAATTTAGAGCAACCTTTAATTCAAACAGGAATGGAGGGTAAAATAGCTCAAGACTCTTTAGCTTCTCAGAGGGCTAAAAGAGGAGGAGAAGTTATTTATGTAGATGCCACCCGAATAAAGATAAAAACCTCTCCAGGAATAGATGTTTATCCTTTAATAAGATACAGAAGGTCTAATCAGAGAACCTGCATAAACCAAAGACCTATTGTAGAAAAGGGTGAGGTGGTGAAAGAAGGAGATTTTATTACCGATGGTCCAGCTATTCATAAAGGGAAGCTTTCCCTTGGTAGGAATATTTTAACAGCTTTTATGCCCTGGGAGGGATACAACTTTGAGGATGCAATTTTAGTCAGTGAGAAATTAGTAAAGGAAAATATTCTTACTTCCATTCACATTGAAAAGTTTCAGATAGAGGCTAAAGAATTAAGGTCGGGAACAGAGGAAATAACGGCCGATATTCCTAATGTGGATGAAACTTCCTTAAAGGATTTAGATGAAAATGGAATAATTAGAATAGGAGCTGAGGTTTCGGCCGGAGATATTTTAGTGGGCAAGGTAACTCCTCAGGTAGAAGTAAAACTAACTCCTGAGGAGAGATTACTCCGGAGCATCTTTGGAGAAAAGGCTCAAAAAGTTAAGGATAACTCCTTAAGAGTGCCTCACGGCATGAGAGGTAAGGTAATTGAAGTTAAAGTGTTTTCTCGAGAAGAAGATGTTCTTCCTCCTGATGTTAAGAAGAGAATAAAAGTTTATGTAGCACTCAGGCGAAAGATTAGCGCAGGAGATAAACTGTCCGGTCGTCATGGGAACAAAGGAGTTGTGGCTAAAATACTTCCTGAAGAAGATATGCCCTATTTTTCCGATGGTACCCCAATAGAAATAGTGTTAAATCCCTTAGGTGTTCCTTCTCGAATGAATATTGGTCAAATTTTTGAGCTTCATCTGGGGTGGGTAGCCAATCAGTTAGGTGTACAAATGATATGCCCAATTTTTGAAGGTTCCAAGGAGGAAGAAATTAAAAAGCTTTTAAGAAAAGCATCTTTGCCAGGTTCTGGGAAGGTAACTCTTTATGATGGTAGAACTGGGGAGTCTTTTGATCATCCAGTAGCTGTGGGTTATATGTATATAATGAAGTTGATTCATATAGCTGAAGAAAAACTGCATGCTCGTTCAACAGGACCTTACGCTTTAATTACTCAGCAACCTTTAGGAGGTAGATCTAGACAGGGAGGACAAAGGTTCGGTGAAATGGAGGTATGGGCTTTAGAAGGTTACGGAGCAGCTTATACTCTTCAGGAAATGCTTACCGGGAAATCAGATGATCTGCAGGCCAGGACTAAAATCCATGAACAGATAATAAAGGGAGAAAATCTCTTAGAAACAGAAACTCCGGAATCCCTTAAGGTTTTGGTTAAAGAACTTCAAGCCTTAGGGTTATCTTTAGAGTTCTGGAAAAATGGGAAGAAAGTCTTCATTAAAGATATGGAAGAAGAATAAACCTGGGAGGCCAAATTGTGGAAAACTAATGATATTAATAAAGTTAAAATAAGAATAGCTTCCCCGGAGGAGATAAGAGAATGGTCTCATGGGGAGGTAAAGAAAACTGATACTATTAACTACAGAACTTTTAGACCTGAAAGAAATGGTCTTTTCTGTGAACAAATTTTTGGTCCCACTAAGGACTATGAGTGTTACTGTGGTAAATATCGAAAAATGAAATATAAAGGGGTTATATGCGAGAGGTGTGGAGTAGAAGTTACTTCTTCCAGGGTTAGACGGGAAAGAATGGGACATATTGAACTGGCTACGCCTGTTGCCCATATTTGGTATACCAAAAAATACCTTCCTCTTTTATTAGGAATGAGAAAAAGTGATTTAGAAAAAGTGATTTATTTCGTGAATTATTTAGTGGTCGATCCTGAAAAGACTCCTCTAAAGTCACTGCAACTATTAGAAGATGAGGAATACCAGCATTATAGAGAGGCTTATGGAGAAGATTCTTTTCAGGTGGGAACTGGAGCAGAAGCTATACTAAAAGTCCTGCAAGACATGAAACTGGAAAATCTGAAGCAGAACTTAAAAGAAAAACTCCTTCAAAGAGGAACTAAAAAAGGAGAAAAAGTAAAATTGATAAAGCGGTTGGAAGTAATAGATAGCTTCCTTCGCTCAGGGAATAAACCTGAATGGATGATTTTAAAAGTTATTCCTGTTATTCCTCCTAACTTTCGTCCTATGGTTCAACTGGAAAGTGGTATTTTTGCTAATTCAGATTTAAATGATCTGTATCGTCGGATAATCAATAGAAATAGTCGGCTTAAGTATCTTTTAGAAATAGGTGCTCCCAAAATAATTATTCAGAATGAGAAAAAAATGCTCCAGCAAGCAGTAGATGCTCTTTTTGAAAATGAAAGGCTTCCTCAACCTATACTGGGTTCTGCCGGCAGACCTCTTAAATCTTTAGGAGAAACAATAAAAGGGAAGCAAGGTAGATTTCGCCAGAATCTTTTAGGTAAAAGAGTTGATTATTCAGGAAGAGCAGTGATTATTCCCGGACCCTACCTGGAATTTTATCAATGTGGTATTCCTGAGAAAATGGCCCTGGAGCTTTTTAGACCTTTTGTTTTAGCAGAGATTTTAAGGGAAGGAAAAGCTGAGACTATAAAGAGAGCTAATGATTTAATAGAAAAGAGAGATTCTTTTGTCTGGGAGATACTGGAAAAGGTAATTGAAGATCACCCTGTTCTTCTTAACAGAGCTCCTACTCTACATCGTTTAGGGGTTCAGTCTTTTCAACCGATATTGGTACAGGGAGATGCAATTCAACTTCATCCCCTGGTCTGTGCCGCATTTAACGCTGATTTTGATGGTGATCAAATGGCAGTTCATGTTCCTCTTTCTTACGAGGCTCAAATTGAGACAAAGCTCTTAATGCTTTCCCAAAATAACATTCTTTCTCCAGCTAACGGAGAACCAATCGTTCCCCCCACTCAGGATATTACTCTGGGTTGCTATTACTTGACTGTAACGAGAGAGGAGAAAGCGAAACCAAAAAGAAATTTTTCTTCTTCTGAAGAAGTAATTTTAGCTTACGATTTGAAAAATATAGGCTTACATGAAAAGATAAGAGTTCTCATGGATGGACAGTGGTTAGAGACTATACCAGGCAGAATAATTTTTAATCAAGTCCTTCCGGAAAAGATACCTTTTCAAAACAGAGTGATAGATAAATCGGTTTTATCTGAGATTATAACTACAGTTTGGAAAAACTTTGGAGATCTAGTGGTTGTTGATGTTTTAGATAAAATTAAAAGATTAGGGTTTGAATACGCCACAAAATCTGGATTAACCATTTCTTTATCTGATATTCCTAATATAAAGGAAAAAAATAGGTTACTCCAGGAGATAG
>JAUWJM010000178.1 GCA_030607715.1 Candidatus Aerophobota bacterium | reverse complement strand
ATTTCTCCTTTTTTTCGGGAGCAAAGATACTCTCAAGAGTTAACTTTTCCCTTTTTCTTAAGCTCCCCTCTCTCTTTTCTTCACCAACCTTTTCCGCTAACTGGCGTGCTGTTTTCTCATTTTTAACTTTGGTGAATATCTGGCGTGGAGTAGCCACTTTAGAAAGCCCTAAAACCTGCACTGGAGTAGAAGGTCCAGATTCCTTTGACTTCTCTCCCTTCCAGTTTATCAGAGCTCTCACTCTACCCCAAATTTCTCCTCCCATCAAAACATCTCCCACATGTAAAATCCCTTCTTGCACCAAAATAGTAGAGAAAGGACCTCTGCGCCGATCTACCTCTCCCTCAATTACTACTCCCTTAAAATCTTTTTTAGGGTCAGCTCTCAATTCCAACATTTCTGCCTCTAAAAGTATCATCTCTAAAAGCTCATTAATTCCTTCCTTAGTTAAAGCAGATACCGAAACACAGATGGTTTCTCCTCCCCATTCTTCGGGAGTAAGATTGTATTTAGTTAACTGTTGCTTAACTTTCTCTGGGTCAGCTTCCTTTTTGTCTATTTTATTTATGGCCACTACAATAGGAACCTTAGCAGCCCGGGCATGATTAATAGCTTCTTTAGTTTGAGGCATCACTCCATCATCAGCAGCAATCACCAGAACAGCAATATCTGTAATCTGAGCTCCCTGAGCTCGCATAGCAGTGAAAGCTTCGTGTCCAGGAGTGTCAATAAAGACTATTCTCTTTCCCTTAAAATTAATTTCTGAAGCTCCAATTCGTTGGGTAATACCACCAAATTCTTCCTCAACTACCTGAGTATTTCTGATAGCATCAAGAAGGGACGTTTTTCCATGATCTACATGTCCCAGAAAAGTTACTACAGAATCTCGAAGAGGTAATTTTTCTTTTAGGGAAGGTTTCTTCTCTTTCAAAAGTCTTTTTATTCTATCTATTTCTTCAGAAGAGAGATTACTTAAACTTACCTTTTCCTTTATACCACCCTTAGATATAATACCTAAAAGTTTCCTGGTAGGAGTCTTTAACTTTCTTGCCAGCTCGTAGACCCTCACTGTTTTTCTCCCTGTGAACTAATTTCTTTTACTTTCTCTAAAATCTTCTCAGCTATCTTAGACCCCACTCCATCTACCTTTAATAGTCCCTCTGCCCCACCTCTTTTTATATCTTTAAGAGTTAAGAATCCTTTTTCTCTAAGAGCGATGAGTGTTTTTTCACCTATCCCGGGTAAAGTTCCAAGAAGATCTGCCTCTTTTTTTATCTGTTCTAATGACCTAATATCTATCTGCCAGTTAGTTAGTTTGGCAGCTAACTTTACATTTTCTCCATTAGATCCAATAGCTAAACTTAGTTGATCATCAGAAACAATTACTTTAGCCTCTCTTTTTTCCTTATCAATCTTAACCTCTCTTATCTCGGCTGGTTTTAAAGAGTTCTTTATGAATTCTGCCGGATTATCGCTATACTTAATTATATCAATTCTTTCTGATCCTACTTCTCGCAAAACAGCTTTTATCCTGGAACCTCGCAATCCCACGCAGGCTCCTACTGGATCTACTTTTTTATCCCTTGATTCTACTACCACCTTAGCTCGTCGTCCAGGATCTCTTTTAATTTGCCTGATTTGAACAATTCCTTCCTCAACTTCAGGAACTTCTACTTCAAAAAGCCTGCGTAAAAAATTAGGATGAGTTTGGGAAAGAATAATCCGAGGTCCCTTTGGTTCCCGAGTAACCCGCAAAATATAAGCTAAAAGTCTCTCTCCCTGTTTGTACCTGCGGTTAGATAAACATTCCTTTTCAAGAAGAATTCCCTCTATTTTACCCAGATCAACTAAAATGAAATGATTTGTTTGATAACGAACTGTCCCGCTGATTATCTCACCTTCTCGCTCTTTGAATTCTCGATACAACTGATCCTTTTCCATTTCCACAATTTGCTGCATCATTACATATTTACCAGTACTGGCAGCAATCCTGCTAAATTCAACTAAGTCAACCTCTACTTCTATTTCCTCTCCCAGCCCTACCGACTCTGTTATCTTTTTTGCTTCTTTTAGAGGAATCTCTTCCCCATAGTTTTTTACCTTTTTTACGGTCACTTTTTTCACTAAAGTCTTAAACTGTCCCTTTTCTTCATCGAGAATAATTCTTAAGCTACGGGGAGCTCGTCCATATCTCTTTTTAAAGGCGGAAATTAAAGCTTCTCTTATCCCTTCTAAAAGAGTAGAATGAGAGATTCCTCTTTCTCTTTCAATAGATTCTAAAAGGGAAAGCAAATCACTATTTTGCATAAGTAATCAGCTCCATAATTTTTTTAGAAATTTGATCTGGACCTAGCTTTTCTATTCTCTTATCTTTACGATTCTTTATCTCTACCTTTTTTTCTTTGAGCCAGGTATTGCCCAGGATTACTTTAAAAGGAATGCCTATTAAATCAGAATCTTTAAATTTAACTCCGGCTGAGATATCCCGGTCGTCTAATAAAACTTCCAGACCCGCTCTTTGTAGATTAAGATAAATTTTTTCAGATATACTAAGAGTTCTCTCATTGGTTGATATTACCACTACTTCAAAAGGAGCAACCTCTATGGGCCAGATTATCCCATTCTCATCATAACTTTGTTCAATAATTGCTGCTGGTAATCTACTTATCCCAACTCCATAACAGCCCATAATGAAGTAATCTTCCCTCCCTTCTTTATTTAAAAACTGAGCCTCTAAGGCATGACTGTAGCGCTTTCCTAATTGAAAAAGATGACCCACCTCTATGCCCCTTTTTATACTTAAAAAATGCCCACAACGACAACATCGATGTTT
>JAUWJM010000152.1 GCA_030607715.1 Candidatus Aerophobota bacterium | reverse complement strand
TTTAGTTCCTCAGCTACTAATCTTGCAATTTCAAGTCTTTCTTTGTCTATATCCATTAAGGAAATAGTAGCATTTTTTAATTCAGGGTATGTATAAATATCACTCAAGAGAGCTCTTGTGAAAACGATACTTCCTGCGCCAACAAATGCAATCTTTCGTTGATGAGACATTTTAATTTTTTTCTTTTCCTCTTCTTTAGCTTCATTT
This sequence comes from Candidatus Aerophobota bacterium, assembly GCA_030607715.1. Next base: position 3,964 of record JAUWJM010000152.1, on the reverse strand, counting down.
TCAACTTGGCTTGCCTCCTCTAGAATAGGATTCTCCTATCCAGAAAGGCAAGCCAAGCACTCTACTTGTTTTTTAACTGGTATACTAACTTACTTCTTTATCTCTCCATATCTTTCCCTTATGGCATTTATCTTCTCAGCAGCATCAGGGATGGCCTCATCAACGGAATACTTCTTTAACCATACTCCCATCATCATATCTGAGAAAACCTTTCTTATCTCTTCTACTCCTACACCATAGTCGGCCATTGGTATCTGGTAGGGAAGAACGGTAATCCATTTTTCAAAAGCAGGATGATTAGCAATCCTTGGGTTCTCTGCTGCTTCAATACGTGCCGGTATTGCCATAGTAGTGAGTGACCACTGGACAGCTCTTTTAGGCTCGCCTCTGAATTTCAAATATTTCCATGCCTCTTCCTTGTGGTTAGATTTTTCTGATACAAACCATCCCCAGCCACCAAATGTACCATAATAGGGATGTTTAACTCCAGGCATGTTGGGTATCCTTACATACTCCCAGTTTAAATCTGGGAAATCCACATTGTACATCGCAGTAATCCAGGGTCCTTGCTGTTGAGTAGCGGCCATTTTTTTACCAAGACAGACTATATCCGCCAGCTCCATAGTGGTAACCTCCCACTTATTTACATAATCATCGATAGCTTGTAAAACTTTTCTGCCGAATTCATTGTCCCAAGCAACCGTATTATCCTCATTAAACGTGGGCATCTTTCCTTGCCCTAAGTGATCATAAGTAGCAACCCAAGCATGTGCCCATGAACCAGTAACTACCTCAAGTCCTGAACGAACTATTTTACCAGAACTATCTCTCTTGGTAAGCTTTTGCATATCCCGGATAAAGTCATCCCAGGTACCCCAGGTTTTTTCATCAACACCTGCTTCATTATATGCATCTCTATCAACGAGTACATTTGGTCCCCAACCTACATTGCACTCCATAGGAATCCCATAGTAAAGACTCTTACCATCTTTCTCTAAGCGAACTTGTCCAGCAGCTGCAGGATAGAACTCTTCTTGAAATTCTTTTTGAGTAAATACCCAGGTTGGGACACTGACAAGCTGTCCGGTTCTCATCTGGAAATTTACTGCAAACATCGGGGCTTCAAGTGCATCTGGCGGTGTTCCAGCGATATAGGCAGGCGTTATCTTGTCTACCAGTTGCTGATAGGGAAACTTTTCTATAATAATTTTTACATTTGGCTCCATTTCTTGAAATGAAGAAGCATCGTTCTCTGCCGCAGCCACAAAAACAGGGTTAGAATGCACCCAAAACGTTAATTCAACCTTGTCCGCTGCTAATGCTGTTCCTGTAAATCCTAAACTAATAAACATTAATCCCGCAAAGAGAAAAACAAAACTTCTTCTGCCTTTTTTGATAAACATTCTTATATCTCCTTCAAGAATATTTTAATTTCTTGACCCTTTGACATTGAATCTCCTTATACTCACCCCCTAGTGTATGATAGATTATGGTACCCTGCTAAATCTTTATTAAACAAAGTAGAGCGGCAGACATCATACAATCTGCCTATTCACCTTTATCATTGTATCATATTCGATATTATAAATAGAAAAAAACCAAAAACTACCTCTTGCCGAAAAGGCAAAATAGTAAATTAGAAGTTTACAATGAAAGCAAAGAACTCTCTTGCTTTAGTAACAGATATTGAAGCCTAACCTAAACCATTATTTATTGATTGAATTTCTAATTACTCTTGATAAATTGCCAGATCTCCTCTACCTGAGGATATTTTTTTTCCTCACTGGAAATATATAAAGAGGCAAGGGCAGTGGCAAATTGTAGAGTTTTATTTAAATCCCAGCCATTTATTACCCCATACAAAAAACCAGCATTAAAAGTGTCTCCTGCGCCTGTAGTATCAGTGACCTTTACCTTGAAAGAGGGCTGTCTATAAACTTTCCCCTCCCTGAGAGCTATACTCCCATTCCGGTCCATTTTAACTACTGCCAAAGAGGGGCCATATTTAGTAAGGGTATTTAATACTTCAGTTGGGTCTTTCTTTCCAGTGATTACCCTGGCCTCATCCAAATTGGGGAGGAAAATATCGGTATATTTTAAAAGCCCTTTCATCTCTTCTATATGTTGCTCTGGCCAATTAGAGGGGTCCCATCCTGTGTCTAAGATAATAGTTTTTCCGGAACTCTGGATTTGGGCGAGAAGTCTGCCAAAGTTTATCCCGGGCATAAGAAAGCATCCATTAAATACCACGTACTCACACTCCTCAATAAGCTGCCATTTCTCCTTTATCTCTTTCTCTCTAAAATACTCCATAGATCCGGGATAGCTTACAAGGGCACGCTCACCTTCTTTATTTACCAGAGAAACTGTTACTCCAGTAGGAATGTCTTTTATAACTTTAATTCCCTGGATATTTATATTAAATTTTTCCATCTCCTGGAGAATAAATCTTCCGTAATAGTCATCCCCTATATTAGCAATGATGTTAACTCCCGCTCCCAGGTTAGCCAAAGTCAAAGCTATATAACCAATCTGTCCTGCAACTCTGAGTTGAAAATGTCTGACTATTCTTTCCTTTCCCCATTCAGGAGTTTGATCGAAAGGACCCATTAGCAGATCTACATTCAAATTACCAATGACACATACCTTTTTCATAATTTTTCCTTCCAAAGAGAAACTAATACCTTACCACCTGGGTCAGATTTCTTGGTCTATCTGGATTTAAACCCCTTTTAAGTGTATTGTAAAAAGCAATAAGTTGCATGGGAATCATATATAAGAACCCTCTCGTATAATCAGACAGGCCAGAATTCATCTCCAGAGCATATCTTATCTTACCCTTTATCTGAGAAGGTAATCTCTCAGATTCAACCAGAATTTGAACTCCAAGAGAGGTAATTTCCTCTAAAAATTTTCTCAAGTATCCATCCTTTCTCTCAGGCAAAAGTAGACAAATCATGGTTCTCCCATCAGCAGTGGATTTTGGCCCGTGAATATATTCTAAGATATGGTAAGCTTCACAGGATAAATTAGCCATCTCCTTCATTTTAAGAGCACTCTCATTGGCCAATCCATAAAAGGGACCAGAACCAAGATAGACAAATTTCTGGCAGTTAGAATCTTTAATAATTTCTTCGCAGTAGCTTTTATATCTCTCAATGACCTTTCTTGCTAACCCTGGTAGTTCCTGAAACTCCTGGTAATAGCCAATCTTATCTGCCACTATAGATGATGTAAGCCCCAGAGCTAAGAGCATGCTGGTGAATGACCTTGTCATTACCACGCTTTCTTCTTTTGCCTGGGAGAGGATAACGGCAAGGTCACTATTTTTCACCAAACTGCTTCCCTCATAGCAACTTACACCCAAAACGTTTGCCTTGTAATTTTCTTTAACTCTTACAAGAGCATCTACTGTTTCTGTGCTCTGTCCAGAACGTGATATGGGAATAAGAAGATAATCTTTACTTTTTTGAAGGTAAATCTCAGGATAAAGCAAAAGCTCAGAGGCCGGAAGAGCAAGGCTATCTTTTCCGGTAAGGTAACTAAATATCCTGCCTGCTGCAATGGCTAAATAATAAGATGAACCGCACCCGGTAAAGATTATTTTTTGGTAATCCTTATCTAAAAAGAGGTGCCTTAAATCCTCTTTTATCCTATCCACTTCTTTTCCAACCTCAGCCCAGACTTCTGGCTGGGATAAAATCTCCTTTAAAGTAAAATAATTACTCTCCATTTTTAAATTTTAACCTCCTCGCGTTTTTTATGCGGACTTTCTGACAACAAGTTTAGTCTCCAGAATCACAGCCTGGGGTTCTTCTATTTCCCCCTCAATTTTCTTCTTTAATAATTTCATTGCTTCTCTTCCCAGTTCATATTTCGGAATATGCACAGTGGTCAGAGGTACCTGGAGAAAGCGAGCAAAAGCTACATCATCATATCCCACTATAGCTATATCTTCAGGAAT
>JAUWJM010000106.1 GCA_030607715.1 Candidatus Aerophobota bacterium | reverse complement strand
TTTATTCATGGCATCTGTAAAAGTTTTAACCTCTATAACTCGTGGTACAATGTCAACTCCCAACACTTTTTTGAAATGGGCCTGCATATAAACAGCGGCAGGTTTTTGCCATGGCATTAACTGGTTTTCTGCTCTTAGCCACATCTCCAATTTAGGGAAGCCTTTTCCATTGGGATACCCTGCCTCAGCCAAGAGTTTTTTAGCTAATTCTGGATCATATTTTGAGAGTTTTTTTGCTTCGGTAGGATCGTAACCGGGAAATCCTTTCATAAGCAATGAATATTCTGGTGATGCAATGCCTTTAAGAACTGTTGAACACATTTCCTCTCTGTTGAGTGCATGGTTAAAGTTTAGCTCTATCTGCCTATTCTGTTTTTCCTGAACAAGATTAAATTCCAGCTGAGCATGAGAAAAGTTTGTTTCAGCTCGCTTTTTAAAGCCTCTTTCTTCTAAGACTCTACCTATGCTTCTTTGGCTAAGGTAACATTTTCACTTTACGGTGACACTCGCTACATTTAATTATTTAGTCTTCTTTATATTCCCGACTTGCTTTAATCATTGCTTTTATATTCTCAGGAGGAGTATCACGAGGTATTTCACATCCTCCACTTAATATGAAACCTTCTCCTTCAGTAGCTCTAATACATTCTATACTCTCTTTGTATACTCCCTGAGGATCGCTTGCTAACATAAAAGAGGTTGAAATATTCCCCTTCAAACAAACTTTATCCCCGATAAGTCTCTTAGCTTTTCCAAGATTAACTTGAGAGTCTATTTCTAAGCAATCAGCTCCACTTTCAGCCATTTTTACTATAATAGGAGTGGTATCTCCACAAATATGCAAAATAGTAAAGACACCCTCTTTTGATATTTCCTCAAAAGCTCTTTGTTCAAAGGGAAGAGCGAATTTTTCATAAAATTCTGGACTAATAACACTCGAACTTGCAGGAGCTTCACCAAACTGTACTGCATGTGCACCACTTTTTGCCGCTGCTTTACCAAACCCAATAATAATATCTGTGCATAATTCTAATAAATCAAAGACCTTATTTTCGTCAGTGTAAAGGTCCACCATGAAATTATTAACTCCCCTTAAGGTGGTAGCTAATTGGAAAGGACCCGAATCAATACATGTCTCAATAAAGTAACGTTTTCCAATCTCTGCCTTTACAATTTGGGTAGCTTTTAAAATAAGAGGCATACGAGCATCTCTATACGGGTCGGGAATGAATAGTTTATCTAATTCTTTCAAGCTCTTAAGTAAATAGTCTTCTTTTCCTTCTGGATAACCATTTTTGGGAAAATCAAGCTTAACTCCCATAGCCTCAGCCAAAATCCAATTATCTGAGGAAACATATACTCCATCGTAACGATAATTATCCCAAGAAAGAAGCAAAGTTTTTGCTAAAACAGATGCATTTGTAGAAAATAAATCCTGCCTAACATTGACTAGTTTCATCACATGCTGGAGTAGCTCTGGTACTACGGGGACTCTATCAGGCTTTTTCAGATTTAAAGCTGATACAACTCTCTCTAACGAAGTAAGAGTCTTCATCTGTACACTTCACTTTCCTATTCGTAAAGTTTTCCTCTTAAAAAGAGAAATTAATCTTCCGACATTTTCTCTCTAAGAAGGTTCTTCTTTTTTTTCTAAGATGGACCCTATTGGTCGGACACTAATTTGCCATATTTAAGTTACAGCTAAGTCTTATTTTTTGATTGTCGTTATCAAAGTATACCTCAGTCGGTGTTTTGTAATCAAGAGACTGATGTAGTCTTTCTTGGTTGTAAAAGGCCATATAGCCACCGATATCCTGTTTTGCTTCAGGAACATTCTGATAATCTTTGATGTAAACTTCTTTATACTTTAACGATCGCCAGAGCCTTTCAGTAAAAATGTTATCCGCAGGCTTTCCTCTGCCGTCCATACTGATTTGGATATTCTTTTGTTTTAACTGCTCAATGAAGGCTAAACTGGTGAATTGGGAACCCTGATCAGAATTAAAGATTTCAGGAGTACCAATCGTAAGTGCTCTTTCTAAAGCCATTATACAAAAACTAACATCCAAGTCAATAGACAGCTCCCAGGATAGGACATAGCGACTCATTCAGTCCATTATGGCTACTAAATAGAGCCAGCCGTGTTTTAATCTGATGTAAGTGATATCAGTACCCCAGACTTGGTTGACCCTGTTTATTTTAAGATTCTTAAGCAAATAAGGGTATATTTTGTGACCGGGATGAACTTTATACTCACTGGCTAATTCAGCTGAAGTCTTTTCTCCTCTAATAGCTTCCAGAGCTACTTTTGCCTTGAAAGTTGGTGGATATTTTTCCTTATATTTTGCATAATGGACCTCTATTTTTAATTCTATCTGTAACTTAGCATACTGTCCAATTTTTGGGGTCCATTATAGATACCCAAAGCTCCTTAAGCCTTACTTTTTAGGAAATCTTATCTATCACTTAAAATTAAAAGGGGTCAAAGTTTGATTAATCTACCACTTTTAATGGATTCAAGCTCTACTAAAATAACCTTCAGGGAATCTCTGGCAGACTTACCTGTGGCTAAGGTTGGCATTTTGTCATCTTCCACACAGTCAACAAAGTACTTTATCTCTGAGAAGTATCCTCCTAACTCAGAAATATTCCCTCCTGTTTCTGCGGAAGCTTGAAGCTCAACTTTCACCTCAGGATACTCTACTTCCTTCCCAGGTTTGTAAATGGCCAGGCTTTTCTCATATCGGGAATTAAACTCAACCGTCCCTCTCTCAAAATTGGCAGTAAAACTCATAGTAAGAGGAAAATTATCAGGCATATCCCATCCCCCTTCAGCAAAAGCTGCTATTCCCTCGGGGAAAGTATAAGTAGTAAACACATGTCTGTATTCCAGGGGAGTTCTTGGCATCCGAGAGAAAATTTCAAGTGGCTTACCTATGAGATGCAAAAGAAAGTCAGTGTCGTGAATATGAAAATCTATCAGAGCACCGCCACTTCTTTTAGAATCAGTGAGCCAATTACCCCAGGCCCAATTAGGTGTCATGCTAAGCCTGGTGCAGGTAATAGAGAGTAGATCTCCAAGTTCCTTTTTATCAAAAATATCCTTTAATTTAACATACTCGGGCCAGAAACGAAGAACCTGAGCTATCATAAACTTTACTCCAGCTTTATTTGCCGCATCAATCATCTCATCGGCATCCTCCACAGTTAAAGCAATGGGCTTCTCACAAAGGACATTTTTCCCGGCTTCAGCAGCCTTAAATGCAAATTCCTTGTGCAAAAATGTGGGAAGACAGATATCCACTATTCCTATGTCTTTCTCTTTAAAAAGCTCCTCAGCTCTCTGATAAGCTTTGGCTCCGTGTTTTTTTGCTAAATTTTCAGCTTTAGCAAGATCTATATCTGCTATAGCTTCCAGTTTTGCATTGGAAAGGTTATTGTAACATTCAGCATGCATTCCTCCCATAAACCCTGCTCCTACAATTCCTACCTTAAGCATAATCTCCTCTTTATTTTTTTCCTGAGCTGAGGCAGCTAAAAATTATCGAAACTTTTCATTTAAACCTAATTGAGGATGATACATTCAACCCCATACGAGCGCCATACCGACAACCGGACAAATAACCGGTAGGAAGATAATGGCTCGAAATATAGTTATCCCTCTTAATTTATGATTTAGGATTACAGCAAATACAAAGGCAGGCACTAAGATTGAAGACGTCCAACCCAAAGTGAAATAAAATGTATTCCATAAACTTTTCCAAAATAAGTAATCTCCTTTTAGTGTTTGATAGTTTCTTAAACCTGTAAATTTAGGAGAGGAAATTAAATTCCAATTAAAAAAGCTCAATCCTAAACTGGCAATTATTGGCCCCAACATAAATACTGTCAAACCTACCAAAAAAGGGGATAAAAAATATATCCCCGTATTGCTTCTTTTAAAGAATTATTCATTTTTTACTTCGCTTCTTTATTACTTCACTCAAAGTGCAAAATTGGACATCACCTTGTTCTCGGGCAAAATTTATAAGCCTTTCATATACCTTAAGTCCAATTGAAAACTCACCTGTCATTGGAGCAACATGGGAAAGAGTTGTAAAAACACCGTTAAGTCCCTTTACTTTTTTAAAATCCTCTAATGCTAATTCTAATTGCCGTGAAAAATCCTTTTTCTTTAAATACCATGTATACTCTGAAATAATGGGTATTTCTAAAATACCTGATTTTAACCTGTAAGCTCTTGGAGGAACATCACTTTGCCATTTTACATCGGTAGAGTAATCCTTAGCTATATATCTCCATCCTTTAGGATTTACAACAAAAGAAGAGTCATACTTAAAACCAAAATTTTTTAAGGCTTTGATAGTGTTCTTGTGCATGGATAGGTAGGGAGATCGGAATCCAGTGGGTACAAAACCCATTGTTTTTTCAAACATTTCAATTCCTCTTTGTAGTCTCTCCTCAATTTTTTTTAGCGCTAACTGTTTCTCTATCTTCCCTTTTTTATCTCTAATTTCTTGAGCGACCTTATGTTCATAAGCTAATATAAAGGAAGGGGGATATCCAAACTCAAAAGCAGTGTGTTCGTATCCATGAAGTTGAATTTCATGCCCATCATCAATAGCTATCTTTAGAGCCCTAATCCATTCTGGTTTTTTGGCTAAAGGTATTCCATCACCATAAGGGGGAACAAAAAATGTAGCTGGTACTGAATTATCTTTTAAAAAATTAAGTAGTTGCTTAAATTCATCTATTGTGGAGTAGGTTCGCAAGGCAGGATCATCCACTGTCCAACAAAGCTCAACACTCATTTTTTTCCTCCTTATTTATGTTTCATTGCTCTACCAATTAGTTTTTTTCATCTGGCTACTTTATCAATTACCTTACGCCAGAGTTTTGCATTTCGCTGGCTCGCTTCATTGTTGATAGTAATAGTTGTATAAACAAGACGAGGGAGCAGCTCTTCTGTGTTTGGACATAGCCCATCTTTATACTTAAAATTTCCTTTATAGTAAGGACACTTAAATGGGCACCCCTTGTTGCCATAGGCCAAGGGTTTACAGAAAATCTTGTAGCGGTAGACAGGAATTTGGGTAAAACCAAACTCCATATTAGCTCCCACTTCTGCAGCGATTTCCTTAAAATCATCGTAATCAATACCAACTTTATTTCCTTGAAAGATTCGACTATAGAAGTAACCAACTGGTTCTGAGCCAGGTGTAGCATAGCGTTTGATTAACCAGGGGCAATCACCAATGGCTTCATCATAGATAGTAAAATTTCGATTATAAACCTCGATGTATTTAGGAAGTCGTTCCAATTCAGCCGAAGCAACTGCTGCGGTTGTCTCATTCATCCTATAATTCCAGGCTAATTCTGGTGGACTTTCGCCAAATATTAAAAAAGACCGAACTTTTCGCTCCAGGATGTCATCATTGCAGATCGCCGCCCCTCCATCACCGGTGGACATCTGCTTGCTATGATTGAAACTGAATATTCCAATATCCCCCCAGGTTCCTACATATTTACCCTTGAATTTAGCAAGCTGAGCATGACAACTGTCTTCAATTAGGATAAGATTGTGTTCCTTAGCGATATGAGACAATTCATCAACTTTTGCTGGATAGCCCCATAAATGAGTAACAATAATTGCTTTGGTTCGGGGTGTAATTCTCTTTTTTACTGATTTTGGATCCATCAAATAGGTGTCCGGCTCTACATCAGCAAATACTGGATAGACATTGTTATACATACAGGCAATAGCACCAAACTGTACAATAGGATCGCAAATTATCTCATCTCCGACGCCAGCACCAGCTGCATTGACAGATGCGTGTAAGAGAGA
>JAUWJM010000112.1 GCA_030607715.1 Candidatus Aerophobota bacterium | reverse complement strand
CTGAGCTTATTGGATTTGAATATATGTATAAAGGAGAGGTCTCTCTTAAATACTCAACAACTCTTCCATCGGATACAATAAAGCCACCGTCTACTCCTAAACCCTTCCCTAAGGTTGCTGAGACTATATCAATCCTGTCTTCTCGGGTAACCTCTACAGTGCCCTTTCCAGTTTTCCCATAAGCTCCTATTCCGTGTGAATCATCTACAACTGTTATAATTCCCTCTTCAAATTTTGGACCATATTTCTCTGCTAAACAAACTACATCATGCAGTGGAGCATAGTCTCCTCTCATGCTAAATACACCATCGGTTATTATAATTAATCTTTTTGCACTTCCAATAGATTCATCTATGCGTTCTTTTAACTCATCCATATTACAATGAGCATAAATTTTTTTCCTATCCCTGGAAATCCCAGCAAATTTTATTGCCATAATTATACTATTGTGATTTAGCTTATCGCTTATAATATAGGTATCTTTATCCATCAATGGAGCAATAATTCCACAATTAGCAGCATAAGCAGAGCTAAATATCATTCCAGCCTCTTTTTTGTAAAACTTCGCTAACTTTTTCTCCAACTTAATATGAGGTTCCTGTGTTCCAGAGATAAACCTAACAGCACCTGGACCAACTCCAAACTTTAAATCTGCCTCATGCTCAGCTTTAATCAATCTTGGGTCATTAGAGATGCCAAGGTAACTGTTTGATGCAAAATTTAAGAGGGTGCGTTTATCACTCATAACTATTTTTCTACCAAATCCATCTTTGGGAGGAACTGTATCAACGATGACTTTTTCTTCCCCCTTTAATCTACCTTCCCTTTCCAACAACTTTAACTTTTCATCTAAAACAGGTGTTAATTTATCAAGCATTTTTTTATCCCTCCAGTATTAAGATTAAAGCATTCCTTTTACTTTAAATTTCCATTTTTTTCACTGTTTCAACTCCAAATTTACTCTTTGATTCGCCTTTCAACTTCTTTTATGATTTTTTCTATATCCTCTCTCTTGCTGGTTGGAATAGGTTCCGACTCGTGAGATTTTAGAATCTCCGTAACTACTTAGCCGCGGATTCACACAGATAAGCACAAATAGGTTCAAAAACAAGAAACTACAGACATTATTCTTAGGGGTTTTTATAAAGTTTATGATGAACCTGGTGACCTTTACCTTTAGCCTTCTGTATGATAATGAAAGAAGGAATATCAGCGTCCATCTGTGGCTGAATAATTACAATGTTTCTTTGTAATATATTTAGCACCACTGGCTATAAATCCCACTTTTTGATCAGGCTTTAACATACGAGATACAAAATTTCTGTCAATATCCTGCATCAAGTCATTATATTTTTGACAACGTTTGCAAAATTCTCTTGACAAACTCCTATTTTTAAATATAATATATAATAACGTTAAAAATGAAGAAAGTGATTTAAATGACTGATATTACGTTAAGAGATGTTGCAAAAACAGCCGGTGTTTCAATAAGCACTGTGTCAAGGGTTGTCAGAGGAAAGGATATTGTTCATCCAGAAACAAAAAAGAAGGTCATGAAAGCTGTTAAGAAATTGAATTACTACCCAAACACCACTGCAAGAGCTATGGTGAAAAAACAAACAAATACAATAGGTCTTATTATTTCTGATATATCAAATCCCTTTTATCCTCCCTTGTTGAGAGGAGTGGAAAATACCATTAACAAATTTGGTTACAGTTTGATACTGTGCAATACTGATGAAAGTGCGGAAAAAGAAAAACAGTACTTAAAAGTAATATTAGAAAAAAGAGTAGATGGGTTAATTGTTTCTCTTGCCAGTCCTGCTAATGCTCGCTTTCTTAAAGAGTTTGAGAAAAGAAATATACCTATTGTATGTATAGATAGAAAACCTGAAAATATGAAAGTTGACACAGTATGTGTAGATAATGTCCAGGGAGCCTTTATGGCTGTAGAACATCTGTTGAAAATAGGTCATCGCAAAATTGCAATGGTAAGCGGAATAAGAGGTATTACTACTACAGAGGGAAGGGTAGAGGGGTATTTGAAAGCATTGAAAGATTATGGAGTAGATAAATCACTAATAGTTGAAGGAAAATCAACAATAGAAGGAGCTATAGGGGCTATCGGGAAACTCTTAAATCTTGATTTCTCACCTACTGCACTATTTTCTTGCAATAATTTAATAACTCTGGGTATTTACATAGGTCTTAAAAAACATGGTAAAAAAATACCAAAAGATATAGCTGTTGTTGGGTTTGATGATTTAGATTGGGCTGAGGCGCTATATCCTCCTCCAACAGTAGTTTCACAACCTACCTACACAATAGGAGCCACAGCAGCTCAAATATTAATGCAAAGGATATTAAAAGAGGGACCTAAAAATAGGCAGAATATTATGTTAAAAACAGAACTCATTGTGCGAGAATCCTGCGGTGCTAAATTAAAAAAATCACATATACTAATAAAAAAGGGGAAGGAGAAGGGTCAAAAATTAAGTAAAGGAGGTGATGATAGTTACATAATGAATGAGTATGAGAGTTGAGATTAAATCCATTACATGAGGAGGTAAATGCATTTAAAAGTAGGGGGATTGTATAATTGATGCCTGCTGAAAATGCAAAGTTAAAATGAAAAAAAGTATGAAAAAAAGGTTAATAGGGTTAGCAATTGCAGTAACTCTTATAATTGGGTTGTTTTCTTTCTCTGTGATTGCGAAGACTACTCTGAACATCATGGCTACTAAACCTCAAAGTGCTATGATTGATAACTTCGGATCTGATTGGGAAGAGATAAGTGGTGTAAAAATTAATAAAATAGAGGTTCCCTATCCAGTCATTTTTGATAAGGTAATGACAGACTTCATTACTGGAACTGGAGCTTTCGATGCGATTTGTATATGTGCGGGATGGATGGGTGATTTTGTAGGTGGTGGATGGATAATGTCTTTGGATGAGTTAATGGAGAAGTATGGCTACCCGGAATGGGAAGATACTGCTCCTGCGATCCAGAAAGTGGTAAACTGGGCCGGTAAAACATATGCACTTCCCTTTGATGGTGATTGTCATAATTTCTACTGGCGAAAAGATGCTCTGGAGAATCCTATCTATCTGGTAAAATTTGAGAAGGAATACGGTTATCGCTACAACATTCCTCCTAAAACCTGGGAAGAGGTCAAAGATATTGCCAAGTTCTTTAATGGATGGGACTGGGATAATGATGGAGAAATTGAACATGGGATAGAATTCATAGCTAAACGTAAAACTCAGGCTCAATGGAGTCTAATGGATGTAGCCGCTCAATATACCATTCTTCGTGGAAAGACAGATAAATATCACGGTGTACTTTTCTTTGATCCAGAGACTATGGAGCCTCTGATAAATACCCCGGGATGGATTGAGGGAATGAAGATGCTTCAGGAACTTACTAAATATGGTCCTCCTGGTCTTTTGAGTTATGGATATTCGGAAAATAGGATTACCTTTGTAAAAGGAACATGTGCTATGGTTTTCGACTGGGGTGATATCGGTGTTATGGAGCAGGACCCTGAAACATATGGGAGTACAGTGAAAGGCCTGGTAGGCTATTCTGCTTTACCAGGAGCAAAGAAGGTCTGGGATAGAGAAAAACGTAAATGGCTTTACCAGTATAACCAGATCAACTTCCTTGATTTTGGCGGTTGGGTTTGGATTATACCAAAGACCTCCAAGAACCCAGACCAAGCTTATAAATTTATCACATTTGCAACTAATCCTGAGCGGAGTTTACTACAGGTAATTGGTGAAGCTTATTGTGGAGCTAACCCCTGGCGATTTAGCCATTTCACTGAATTAGATGGATGGATTGATGCAGGATGGAGTAAAGAGTCAGCCACAGGTTATTTAGGGGCCATACAAAATATACTTGAGGATCCAGAAGCGGCGTTAGACCTGAGAATTCCAGGAACAAACGAATACTACGATTATCTTGATCTTTATCTAAGTAAAGCTCTTGCAGGGGAGATGACTGCAGAAGATGCCTGCAAAAAGATCAGTGAAATTTGGGAAAATATCACCAAGAAATATGGCAAGAAAAGACAACTTGATCTCTATCGTGAATCTTTAGGTTTGAACCCTTTGGAATAAAAAGGTACTCTCCAAAAGAATTAAGAAGCCTGGGTTAGTAAACCCAGGCTTCTTTACAAAGGAACAATGCAAGTGCTTGAAAGAGCAAAGAATAAATCTCTAATTAAGTGGTATTTTATTCTTCCCGCTATAATCTTTTTTATAATTATGATTATCTTTCCTATGATTTGGGCTCTCCGTCTTTCCTTCTTTAACTGGCATGCCATTCTGGGACCCGAGATGAATTTTATAGGTTTGGGGAATTTTTATGATATTCTCAAAGACGAGCGTTTTTGGGAAGATTTGGTATTTACTCTTTTTTATGTGGGAATGGTTGTAATAATAGAGCTATCCTTGGGGTTGGGGTTGGCTTCTCTTTTGAATCGTAAGTTTCGCTTTCGCAATTTTTTCCGGATAATTTATCTTCTCCCTATGACCGCTCCTCCTATTGCAGTAGCTGCTCTTTGGAGGATGTTTTTACAGCCCGACTTGGGTGTCATTAATAAATTGTTGGTTGCGGTGGGTCTGCCCCTGGTTAAGTGGACTACAGATCCGGGTATAGCTCGTATATCTTTAGTTATGGTAGATGTATGGCAATGGACTCCTTTTATGCTTTTAGCTCTCTTAGCAGCCTTACAGTCTATGCCTCAAGATATATATGATGCTGCTGTTGTTGATGGAGCCTCGCCAGGACAAACTTTTTTACATATAACCCTACCTCTTTTATCCCCTATAATTACAACCTTGATCTTACTGCGAGCAATAGATGCTTTTAAATTGTTTGAGTATACTTATGGAATAACAGGGGGTGGCCCGGCTGGAAAGACAGAATCTCTTTCCTACTATATCTATTTGCGGGGACTTTCTTATTTTGATATGGGGTATGCTTCGGCTTTATCCTGGGCTTTTCTGATTATAGTTTTAGGTATTAGCCTTTTTATTTTGAAAATTATGAGAAGAGAGATGAGATGAATTTAAAAAAAACAATAGAGACGACACTTTTATGGATAGCTCTTATAATGTTTGGTATTTGGACCTTATTTCCCTTTTTTATGGCCGTGGTTACTTCTCTTAAGAAACTTGCTGATTCTTATACCCTCACCTTTATTCCTTATCTTCAATTTAAGCCTTCTTTTAAAGCCTGGACCATTATTTGGGGAAAAGAGTCTCAGATGTTGAGTAAGGCATTAATTAACAGTATTATAGTGGGTAGTGTTAGTTCTCTTATAGTATTAATCTTAGGATGTTTAGCTGGTTACTCTCTTTCCCGTTTTGTATTTGAAAAATGGAAAAACAAGGATATCGCTACCTGGATTTTATCTCTTAGAATGATGCCCCCAGCAGTAATACTCATTCCTATATTTCTTATGATGCGAACACTT
>JAUWJM010000009.1 GCA_030607715.1 Candidatus Aerophobota bacterium | reverse complement strand
TACCAAGGAGATTTTAGGACAGTAATTATACAGGAGTAATGAAAAAATGCCCAAACAGAGGATCAGAATAAAATTAAAAGCTTATGATCATAAGATATTAGACCAATCAGTAAAAAGAATTGTTGAGACTATAGAGCGAAGTGGGGCAAAGGTTTGTGGCCCGGTCCCTTTACCTACAAAGACCAGTAGGTTTACTGTTCTTCGTTCTCCTTTTACCCATAAGGATTCTCAAGAGCAATTTGAAATGAAAGTTCACAAGAGAGTTATAGATATAGTGGAGTCTAATCCTAAAACTGTTGATGCTCTGATGGGAATGAATCTCCCCACGGGAGTGCATGTAGAGGTAAAGCTGTAAGAACTGAGACGTGATAGATGTAGTGCAGACCTTTAGGTCTGCCTAATCTGGCAAATTTTGCGACCTGTGCTATTTCATCAGGCCTAAAGGCCTGAACTACATTTAGTGGAGAATAAATATGGTGAAAGCTATATGGGGTAGAAAACTGGGTATGACTCAAATTTTCGAAGGAGATATTTTGATCCCAGTAACTGTGATTAAGACTGTCTATGGGGTAGTGGTTCAGAAAAAGACTGAAAAAAAAGATAAATATAGTGCTATACAGGTAGGCTTTGACGAAGTGAAGGAATCTCGTGTTTCTCGACCTTTATTGGGCCACTTTAGAAAAGTCAATCTTTCTCCCAGGCGTTATTTGCGAGAAATAAGAGCAGAAGACCTTTCTTCTTATAAAATAGGTGATGAGATAAAGCTAAATGTATTTGAAAAAGGAGATTTAGTTAAAGTTACAGGAATTTCTAAGGGAAAAGGGTTTGCTGGCGTTGTGAAGAGGTATGGTTTTAAAGGGGGGCCTGCTTCTCATGGTGCGTCACAGTGGCATCGCAGAATAGGTTCTATTGGTGCCTCAGCCTCTCCCTCCCGAGTTTTTAAAGGTAAGAAGATGCCAGGGAGAATGGGAGTTGAAAGTGTGACTGTGCAGATATTAGAGGTGATAGAGGTAAATGAAGAAGAGAGTTTACTCTTAATTAAGGGAAGTGTCCCTGGAAAGAAAGGAACTCTTCTGTTTATCAAGGAAGCTAAGGATTAGTTATGAAGTGGAAAATTTATAATATACAGGCACAGGAAGTTAGTAATTTTGAATTGGATGAGGAAATATTTGTAGGTGAGGTAAATCAACCTGTTTTGCGAGAGATGGTTTTAGCTCACCAAAGCAACCTGCGGCAGGGAACCGCTTCCACCAAGAGCAGAAGAGAAGTTAGTGGAGGAGGAAGGAAGCCCTGGATTCAAAAAGGTACGGGTAGGGCAAGGGCTGGAAGTATTAGATCACCTCTCTTTGTAGGAGGTGGAATAGCTTTTGGACCAAAGCCAAGAAATTTCAACTACCCTTTATCCAAAAAGAAGAAAAGGGTAGCTTTAAAATCAAGCCTGTGGATAAAGATAAAAGAAGGGAGTTTTTTTGTTCTGGATAGATTTAGAGTAGATGGGGGTAAAACCAGAGAAGTAGTAGCCTTCTTAAATAATTTTTCTGTTAAAGGGAAAACTTTAATTTTACTGGACAGTATAGAGAAAGAGGTGAGAAGGGCTTGTGCTAATTTAAAAAATGTAGATGTGGGATTTGTTTCCAAAGTTTCCGGATACGATATTCTCACTCATGACAATATTTTTTTAACTCAGGTCTGCGTAGATAATCTAACTGAGAGGTTGCAGAAATGAATAAGACTGCTTACGATATTATTTTAGGACACGTGGTTACGGAAAAGGGAACTTATATGTTGGGAGAGAACAAGTATGTTTTTAGGGTCCCTCTTGATGCAGGTAAAATTGAAATAAGAAGGGCGGTAGAGGAGTTATTTAAGGTAAAAGTAGAAAAGGTGAGAACCATGAGAGTTAAGGGAAAAATTAGGAGATGGAGAGGAAGGGCTGTGGGGAAAACTTCTCAGTGGAAAAAAGCTATAGTAAAATTAAAAGAAGGTAACACTATCGAAGAATTGGGAGTATAGAAGAATGCCTATTAAATTTTACAAACCTACTTCTCCTGGGAGAAGGCACCAAACTGGAGCTTCCTTTGATGAAATTAGTAAAACTCAGCCAGAAAAAAGACTGACTGTTAGATTAAAAAGAAAAGCGGGAAGAAATAATCAGGGGAAAATTACCTCTCGCCATAGAGGCGGCGGAGCTAAGAGAAAGTATAGGCTAATAGATTTCAAAAGAAATAAGGATGGCATAGAGGCTAAGGTTGCTGCTATTGAGTATGACCCTAACCGCTCAGCCCATATTGCTCTTCTTCACTATAAAGATGGAGAGAAAAGGTACATTGTAGCTTCTCAGGGATTAAATGTGGGAGATGAGGTAATCTCTGGGGAAGATGCACCATTAAAATTGGGGAATACTCTTCCTTTAAAAAATATTCCAGAAGGAAGTTTTATATACAATATTGAGTTAAAAAAAGGTGCAGGCGGACAGTTGGTCCGTTCAGCCGGAGTCTCGGCTCAACTTCTCAGCAAAGAGAAGAGATTTGCTCAAATTAAACTTCCCTCAAGAGAGATTCGTCTTGTTCCTCTGGAATGTAAAGCTACCCTGGGACAGGTTGGTAATGTCGATCATGAAAACATTCAAATAGGTAAAGCGGGTAGATCTCGATGGATGGGTAGGCGTCCTCGTGTTAGAGGAGTAGCTATGAATCCCGTTGATCATCCTCATGGAGGAGGTGAAGGACGTAGTGGCCCTGGTAGACATCCTGTCACTCCCTGGGGAAAACCTACCAAAGGCATGAGAACCAGAAAAAAAAGGAAATCTTCGGATAGATTGATAGTTCAAAGACGAAAAAAATAGAAAAGAGGATTTAAATGAGTCGTTCTATTAAAAAAGGACCATGGGTTGATCCTTGTTTAATCAAAAAAATAGAGAGAATAAAGAGAGAAAAAAACAAAGGTCCCATTAAGACCTGGTCACGTCGGTCAATGGTTATCCCTGATTTTGTTGGGTATACTTTTGCTGTTCATAATGGTAAGGACTTCCGTAATGTTTATGTTACCGAGGAAATGGTGGGACATAGATTGGGAGAATTTTCTCCTACTCGTAAATTTAGTCATCATGGCGCCCATGGTAAAAGGGTAATTTCACCAAAGTAGGGTGGGTTTTTAGACCTGCCATGTAATGTGTAATGATGGTAGTCGCAACTTTTAAGTTGCGCTTGTTTTCGCAGGCTCTGAGCCTCGCGGCTACCAATTGTAAAGGATTAATCAATGGAAGTAAAGGCATCAGGTAAGTATATCCGTATATCTCCCTTTAAAGCGAGAAAGATTGCTAATTTGATTAAGGGTAAAAGAGCACAGGAAGCCGCAAGTATCTTAAAATTGACTCCTCAAAAGAGTTCTCGGATAATTGGAAAGATTCTTAAATCAGCAATGGCTAATGCAGAAAATAATTTTAATTTATTACCCGATCACCTATACATTAAAAAAGCCCTGGTTGATATAGGCCCTACTTTGAAAAGAATGAAACCTCGTGCCAGAGGTAGGGCTGATATAATGAGAAGAAGAACTTCTCACATTACTGTTGTTCTTGAATCTTCAGAAAGGAGGTAATCTTGGGACAAAAGGTAAACCCCATAGGGTTAAGAATTGGTATAACTAGAGGATGGCAAAGTAAATGGTATGGAGATAAAAAAGACTATGCTCAGTTTTTGTATATTGATTTTAAAATTCGGGATTTTCTTATGGAAAAATTTGAAAGGGCCAACATCTCCGATATTTTAATAGAAAGAGCTACTAACAAGTTAAAAATAGATATCCTTGCTGCTCGTCCTGGTATAATTATTGGGAAAAAGGGTGAGGCCATTGAAAAAACCAAAAAAGAGCTTTTACAATTAGCTAAGGAGAGTAAGATTTTTTTGAATGTTCAGGAGATACTCCATCCTGAACTGGATGCTCAACTGGTAGCTAAAAGAGTTGCTTTTCAACTAAAAAGAAGGACAGGAACCAAAAGAGTAATGAGAGAAGCTATATCTCGAGCTATGGAGTTAGGAGCGGAGGGAATAAAGGTAATGTGCAAGGGGAGGATTGGCGGAGCAGAAATAGCCAGAAAGGAATGGGCAAAAGAAGGAAAGATCCCTCTGCATACTTTAAGAGCGAAAATTGACTATGGAGTAAGTACCGCTCATACCACGTATGGATGTATTGGGATAAAGGTATGGATATACAAAGGAGAAATTTTGCCCACTCCCAATGTTCTTAAGGAGGAATCTAAGGATGCCTTTGCAACCGAAAAGAGTAAAGTATAGAAAAAGTCAAAGAGGCAGGAGAAAAGGTATATCTTCAAGAGGGACCAAACTTAGCTTTGGTGAGTTTGGTTTAATTGCTACTGAAGCTGCCTGGATTACATCCAGGCAAATTGAAGCTGTTCGGGTAACTATAATTCGGAGTTTGAAACATGAAGGTCGGCTATGGATTAGAATTTTTCCACACAAATCAGTAACTAAGAAACCTTTAGAAACTCGAATGGGCAAAGGTAAGGGAGAGCCTGCAGATTGGGTAGCTGTGGTTCGACGAGGTAAAATTTTGTTTGAAGTGGGAGGAGTGAAAGAGAACAGAGCTGAAAAAGCTTTTACTTTAGCTTCACACAAGTTGCCCATCAGGACCAAATTTGTTTCTGCCGATGGAGTAACGAAATGAAAATTACTGAGTTAAGAGATATGGACAAAGAAGATCTTCTCTCTTCCCTGGCTCGATTAAGAAAGGAATTATTTAATTTAAAGATTGAAATTGCTCAAGGACGTACAAAGACATCTTCTAAAGTCAGACAGATAAGAAAGAATATAGCTCAAATAATGACTTTATTTAGAGAGAGAAATATTAGTCTGTAGTCTTGATAGTTATTATTTTTTAGTCAAAAAATCAGCGTCCATCTGTGGCTGAATAGTTTAGACTTTATAAAAAATAGGAGTAGGAGTTGAAAAAGGCAATTAAAGAAAGAGCGGGAGAGGTGATAAGTAATAAGATGGATAAGACAGTGGTGGTTTTACTTCAACGAGAGTTTGCTCATCCTCTCTACGGGAAGAGAGTGCGGAAAAGAAAGAAAGTTAAAGCTCATGATGAGGCTAATAAATGTCAAATAGGTGACCTGGTAAAAATCATTGAAACCAAGCCTTTAAGTAAGGAAAAACATTGGCGAGTAACCCGGGTTTTAAAGGGAATAAAATGATTCAACTGCGAACTCAATTGGCGGTGGCTGACAATACAGGGGTTAAAAAGATAATGTGTATTGGCATTCCTGGAGGAAGCGCTCATCGCTACGCCAGTATTGGAGATATAATAGTTGGTTCTGTTAAGAAAACCATTCCCAATAGTGATATACCTAAGGGAGAGGTAGTTAAAGCAGTGGTTGTCCGTACCAAGAAGGAACTAAGAAGAAAAGATGGAACTTACATTAAATTTGATGAGAATGCGGGGGTTCTGATTGACAATACAGGAAATCCAAGAGGGACACGAATTTTTGGTCCAGTTCCTCGTGAATTAAGGAAGAGTTTTATGAAGATAGTTTCCCTGGCTCCAGAAGTATTATAGAGGCTAAAGGTTCAACATTAAAACCGAAAAGGAATAGAAGGAAATATAAAATGTCAAGAATCAAGATAGGAGATGAAGTAGTAGTCCTTTCCGGTAAAGATAAAGGGAAAAAGGGAAAGGTAGTTGAACACATTCCCAGGAAAGATAAAATAGTTATAGAGGGGGTAGGTATTACCAAAAGACATATCAGAGCAACCAGGAGGGGTCAGGAAAGTGGAATAGTAGAGAGAGAAGCTCCCATTCCTTCCTGTAAAGTTATGTTAATATGTCCCAGGTGTGGGGAAAGCACTCGGATAGGGGTTAAGATATCTCAGGTGGATGAAGAAAAAGAAAAACTAAGAATTTGCAAGAAATGTGGTGAAGTAATTGATTAAGAAGCTGGAGGAGATTATCTAATGGCCGGATTAAAGGAAGTTTATCGAAAGGAAGTAATTCCTCAGATGATGAAAAAGTTTAGTTTTAAGAACCCAATGAGGATTCCCAGGCTAAAAAAGGTTTGTGTAAATATAGGGATGGGGGAAGCAAAAGATGACCCTAAGCTTTTAAATTTAGCTAAAAAGAATTTAGCTTTAATCACTGGACAGCAACCAGTAGTTACCAAAGCTAAAAAATCTATATCTGGCTTTCACCTGAGGAAAGGAATGGCCATAGGATGCAAGGTTACTCTTAGAGGAGGGAGAATGTATGATTTTTTGGAGAGATTTTTTAACTTAGCCATAACTCGAATTAGAGATTTTCGTGGAGTACCTCTAAATTCGTTTGATGGCCGAGGTAGTTTTACTCTGGGAGTAAATGATCAATTGATCTTCCCTGAGGTGGGCTACGAAGATGCCAGAAAACTTCACGGTCTATCAGTTACTATCGTAACTACTGCTGATACTGATAAGGAAGCTGAAGAACTATTGAGACTTTTGGGGATGCCCTTCCAGAGAAGAGATTAATTTTGGAGATGTAAAAAGTAATGGCAAAAAAAGCTTTAATAGAAAAGTCGAAAAGAAAGCCCAAGTTTAAAGTTCGCACTTATAACAGGTGCCGGATTTGTGGTCGTCCCAGGGGTTATTTACGAAGATTTGGTCTTTGCCGGATCTGTTTTCGTAAGCTTGCTCACAAGGGGTATTTACCGGGGATAAAGAAATCCAGTTGGTAAAAAAATAGTAATGTGTAAATGCGTTGATGCGTTGATGCGTGAAAACTTTATTACTTTTTACTCATCACTAATTACTTATTACATATTATTTCTTAATGAGGAAAGAGAGGAAAGTATGCATACAGATCCTATTGCTGATCTTTTAACCAGAATTAGAAATGCTAATGTGCTTTCTCACCTGAGTGTTGAGATGCCGACTTCTAAGTTGAAGGAAAACATAGTAAGTGTTTTGAAAGAGGAAGGGTACATAAAAGGATATAAAGTTAAATTTAAAGAAAAAAGAAAAGTTTTAGAAATATTCTTGAAATATTCTGAAAATAGTGAAAAGGTAATTACTCATTTGGAAAAAGTTAGTAAACCTGGCAGACGTATGTATGTGGAAAAAGATAAGATTCCTCAAGTGTTAAATGGATTAGGAATTTGTATTCTCTCCACTTCTCAAGGAGTTCTACCGGGAGAGAAAGCGAGAAAGCTTGGTGTAGGCGGAGAAGTCCTGTGCTATGTATGGTAAGAAGAGTAATATGTAACAAGTAATCAGTAAAGAGGTTTCTTCCTTTACATATTACACATTACTCATTACTTGTTTTTATATGAGGAGATTTTAATGTCCAGGGTAGGTAGAAAGCCCATTTTAATTCCCGAAAAAGTGAAGGTTTTAGTAAAGGAGAGAATAGTTAAGGTAGAGGGTCCTAAGGGTGAGTTAAGTAGAGAGATTCCCTTTTATTGTCAGATAGCCATTAATAATAATCAGATTATAGTTGAAAGATTAAGAGATGACAGGCAGACGAAAGCTTTACATGGAACTATTAGAACTCTTATCTTTAATATGATAAAAGGAGTCCTGGAAGGATTTGAGAAATATTTAGAAATTGTAGGTATGGGTTATAGAGCTAAACTTGAAGGGAACGTTCTTTCCTTAAGTTTGGGGTTTTCCCATCTGGTGAGCTATACTCCTCCTGAAGGAGTAAACATAGAGATGGTGAATCCTACAACTATTAGAGTTCATGGATGCGATAAACAAAAAGTGGGTGAAGTTGCAGCACAAATTCGGGAAATTAAAAAACCCGAGCCCTACAAAGGAAAAGGAATTAGGTATAGAGGAGAAGTAGTAAGACGAAAGGTAGGAAAAGCTGCTCTGGGGGGAAAGGATTAGGATAAAAATGAGCAAAAAGAATACCAAATTAATGCTTAGAAATAGAAGAAAAAAGAGGGTGAGAAAGAAGATATTTGGAAATGGGGAAAAACCAAGACTCTGTGTGCATAAGAGCAACCGATATATTTATGCCCAGTTAATAGATGATGAAAAAGGTGTAACTTTACTATTTTGTTCTTCTTTGAAGTATAGAGAAGATGGCAAAAATTCTAAGAATGTAAAGATAGCTGAAAAATTGGGAGAAGAAATAGGGAAGCGGGCAGTAAACATAAGAATAAAACAATTAGTTTTCGATAGAAGTGGCTATCCTTATCACGGAAGAATAAAAGCTTTAGTAAATGCCATAAGAAAACAGGGAATAAAGTTTTAAATGAGAGTTAAAATGCAAAAAAGAGGAAGCAATGGAATTAACTAAATCTCCGGAGGAAACTGGCAAGATTGAAGAAAGGTTGATAAGGGTAAGAAGAGTTTTTACAGTTGTTAAAGGGGGTCGTAGTATTGGTTTTAATGCCCTGGTAGTGGTGGGGGATAGAAATGGACGGGTAGGATTAGGCCTGGGTAAGGCAAAGGAACTTCTCCTGGCTATAAGGAAGGGTCATCGAGAGGCAGAAAAGAATTTAATTTCTATTTTTTTTTACAAGAATACTATTCCTTATCAGGTTACAGGTAAGTATAAAGCATCACGAGTTCTTCTCAAGCCAGCTTCCCCGGGTACAGGAATAATAGCTGGTGAATCGGTGAGAGCTGTGATAGAGCTGGCTGGAGTAAAGGATATTTTAACTAAGTCTTTGGGGAGTAACAACGCCCTTAATTTAGCTAAAGCTACTTTAGAAGGATTGAAACAGCTAAAGGATCCCCAAAAGATCCTTCAATTAAGGAGAAAAGGAGAGAAAGTTGTATCTGAAAATCCTTAGAATTCCTTTAGGAGCTACTCACAGGAAAAAAAGAGTGGGAAGAGGGCCGAGTTCCGGACATGGAAAGACTTGCACCAGAGGACATAGAGGGCAGAAGGCTCGAACTAGTATTCCTCCCTGGTTTGAAGGAGGACAAATGCCGCTTATCCGAAGAGTTCCCAAAAGAGGTTTTACCCCCTTTATCCAACAGAAACCCCTGATAGTAAATGTGAAAGATTTGAGTATATTTAATTCTAACGCCGAGGTAACCCCAGAGATTCTTAGAAAGTTCAAGCTGATACGAAAGAAAGGTAAGATTAAGGTATTGGGTGAGGGAAGGATAGATTTTTCTTTACTGTAAAAGCCCACTTTTTCTCTAAGGAAGCTGAAAGAAAGATAAAAGAGGCCGGAGGAGTTATAGAGGTATTAAAATGTTAGATAAATTACTAAATATATTTAAGATACCTGAACTCAGAAAAAGGATTTTTTTTACTCTGGGTATGTTTGTGATATTCAGATTGGGTTCTTTTATTCCTATTCCTGGTGTGGATATGGGAGCTATCGCTAAAAGCACTCTCTTTCAAACAGGTGCTTTTGGATTAATGAATGTCTTTGCTGGAGGAGCTCTGGGTCGTATGTCTGTTTTTTCCTTAGGAGTGATGCCTTATATCAGTGCTTCCATTATTCTGCAACTTATGACAGTGGCTGTTCCTCAACTGGAAGAATTATCTAAGCAGGGAGAAGAGGGAAGAAGAAAGATTACTCAGTATGGTCGGTTTCTCTGTCTTCCTATTGCCGCCATTCAAGGAATAGCTCTGTGTTCTTGGATTCAGAGTATCAACAATGGTGCTTTTGTTACTATTCAAGGTTTTAGCTTTCTTTTTCCTGCTGTTTTAACTTTAATTACCGGGACCATGTTCATAATGTGGTTAGGAGAGAAAATTACTGAAAGAGGAATTGGTAATGGTATTTCTTTAATTATTTTTGCCGGGATTGTAGCTCAAATTCGCCCATCTATGGGAAATATTCTTAGACTTACTCAAACTGGGCAACTGGCTCCATTTATATTATTTCTCTTTGCTATAATTGCCATTTTAATTACCGCATCGGTGGTGATTGTTTATCAGGCAGAAAGAAGAATACCTATTCGTTATGCTCGAAGAATTGTTGGAAGAAAAACTTATGGAGGGCAAACTACTTATCTCCCCATAAGAATAGGAGGAGTGGGAGTAATAGCTATTATTTTTGCTATTGCTGTTCTTTTACTCCCCTCTACTGTAGCCAGATTTATTAATCATCCCTTTGCTCAAACGGTTGCGGGATGGTTTTCACCCGGCTCTCTTATTTATTATATTCTTTACGGTTTAGCGGTTATTTTCTTTACCTTTTTCTACACAGCCGTGGTTTTTAATCCTGTAGAGGTATCTAATAATATGCGTCGTTACGGAGGTTTTATCCCCGGTTTACGTCCTGGTCGCTCTACAGCAGAATACATCACCGCAATTTTGACTCGTGTTACTTTTGTAGGGGCACTGTTCTTTGCCTTTATCGCCATTATTCCTATGCTACTTAATCAGGAGTTAATGTATAACAGCTTTGCTTTTGGAGGAACCTCTATTCTTATAGCAGTAGGTGTAGCTTTAGACACTGCTCAACAATTAGAATCGCATCTGTTAATGCGTCATTATAAAGGCTTTATCAAGGGGAAAGTAAAATGAGAATAGTAATACTTGGACCCCCGGGAGCAGGAAAGGGAACGCAGGCTCAGAAGTTGTCCAGGGAATTTGGATTAGTTCATCTATCTACGGGAGATTTTTTGAGGAAAGCTATAAGTGAGGGTAATTCCTTGGGACAGAGAGCAAAATCCTTTATGAATAAGGGTGAGTTAGTGTCAGATTCTATTATTCTGGAGTTGTTAGAAAGTAAAATAAACGATATAAAAGGTAATTTTATCTTAGACGGATTTCCTCGGAATCTTATTCAAGCTAAAGGATTGGACAGGTTTCTTCAACAAAAAGGGGAAAAGTTAGATCTGGTAATTAATCTTGAGATAGATGAGGCTACTGTAGTTAAAAGACTCACAGGAAGAATAATTTGTCCGGGATGCGGTAAGATTTCTCATTTAAATGAGGTTGACTCTAAAAGAATATGCCAGAATTGTGGAGCTGAACTTTATCGAAGATCAGATGATGGTGAGAATGTTATAAAGAATAGGTTCAAGGTTTATTTAGAGCATACCCATCCCTTAACTGATTACTATAAAAGAAGAGGGATTTTATGTCAAATCTCAGGTAAGGATTCTCCGAAAGAGATTTTTGAAAGGATAAAGGTAGCTATCAGCTATCTTGGTGTCTTGGTGGCTAAGTAACGGATAAAAAAGCTATTTCATGGTCCGAATAAAGAGTAAAGAGCAAATTGAGTTAATTGGTAAAAGTGGGAGGATTATGGCTGAAATATTTCAAAAAGTACCAGATCAGTTAAACCCAGGAGTTTCTACAGACCAAATAGATAAATGGATTGAGAAGTTTATAAAAGATAGAAAAGGTAAATCAGCTTTTAAGAACTATCGAGGTTATCCTAAATGTACCTGTATCTCTGTTAATGAAGAGGTTGTTCATGGCCTACCTTCATCCCGGGTGTTAAAAGAGGGAGATATCGTGAGTATAGATGTCGGAGTATCTCTTGGTGGTTATATTACCGATGCTTGTATGACTTTCCCCATAGGAAATATATCTTCGTTAAAGAGAAAGTTAATTAAGGTTACTAGAGAAGCCCTTTACCAGGGTATTCAACAGGCGAGAGTTGATAATCGAATAGGAGATATTAGTTTTTCTATTCAGCATTGGGTAGAGAAGCAAAACTTTTCAGTAGTAAAAGTTTTGTTTGGACATGGAGTTGGCTTTTCTTTACATGAGGACCCAGTAATTCCTAATTTTGGTCAGCCTCATAGGGGGGAAAGAATAAAGGAAGGTATGGTTTTAGCTATTGAACCTATGGTTAACACAGGAGAAGACAAAGTTAAAGCGTTAGCTAATCACTGGACAGTGGTAACTATAGATGGAAAACCTTCTGCTCATTTCGAGCATACAGTAGGCATTGTAAATGGAAAAGCTAAGATACTAACTTCTCTTTAAAAACTGTTAACAAATGGAGGAAACTTGGCTAAAGAAAAATTAATAAGAACCTCTGGCATTGTAATAGAGACTTTACCTAATGCTACCTTTAAAGTAGAGTTGTCTAATGGGCATCAGGTATTGGCTCATGTGTGTGGAAAAATGAGAATGAGGTTTATTCGAATTATTCCCGGAGACAAGGTCAGTTTGGAGATTTCACCCTACGATCTTTCCCGAGGTAGAATAGTTTACAGAGAAGGAAAAGGAAAATGAAAGTAAGGTCTTCGGTAAGGAAAATATGTAAGAAGTGTAAGATTATAAAAAGAAAAGGTGTAGTGCGCGTAATTTGTGATAACCCCAAACATAAACAACGTCAAGGATAAAGGTAGGAGCTGAAAATGGCAAGAATTGCTGGAGTAGAACTGCCCCCCAAAAAAAGAGCGGTTGTTGGTTTAACCTCTATTTATGGTATTGGGAGTAGTCGGGCTAAACGTATTTTAACTCAGACCAGGATAAGTCCTGATGCTCGAATAAAGAATCTCACCGAGGAGCAGATAAACCAACTTCGCTATATAATCGAGAAAAATTATAAGATAGAGGGAGAATTAAGAAGGGCGATTAGTGCTGATATATCCAGATTAATTAATATTAACTGTTACCGTGGAATTAGGCATAAAAGAGGGCTTCCCACCAGAGGTCAAAGAACTAGATGTAATGCCCGAACTCGCAAGGGACATCATCGAACAGTGGGAACAAAAAAGAAGAAAAAGTAGGAGATTGTTAATATGGCTACAAGAAGAAAAAAAGGGAAGAAGAAAAAAAGAGAAAAAGTTGAAGAGGGGATGGCTTACATCCATTCTACTTTCAATAATACTATTGTTACTATAACTAATCTTAAAGGGGATGTGTTATGCTGGTCTTCCGCAGGAGTAGTGGGATTTAAAGGAACTAAAAAGGGGACACCTTTTGCCGCTCAAAAAGTGGCCGAAGATGTTGTCAAGAAGGCTCGAGAGAATTTTCAATTGGAGAAAGTTACAGCAGTGGTAAAAGGACCTGGGTCTGGAGGAGAAACAGCTATTAGAACTTTGCAGGCTGTAGGATTGAAAATTATTTCTATCAAGGAAGCTACCCCTATTCCTCATAATGGATGTCGTCCTCCCAAGAAAAGAAAGGTCTAAAAAAAATGTCAACAGACAGATCTAAGTGTGTAAAGTGTCGGCGGCTTGGTACTAAGCTTTTCCTTAAAGGGGATAGATGTTTTACTAATAAGTGTAGTCTGGAAAAAAGAAAAAACACTTCAAGAATGTCAAGGAGAAGACTTTCCCAATATGCCCAACAACTTAGAGAGAAACAAAGACTTCGTTGGAAATACGGTGTTAAAGAGAAACAATTTAAGAGGTACTATCAGATAGCGGAAAAATCACTGGGCATTGCTGGCCAGGAACTTCTTCGCCTCTTAGAGAGAAGATTAGATAATGTAGTGTGGAGATTGGGATTCTGTGTCTCTCGTGATCAAGCTCGTCAATTGGTTTCTCATGGGCACTTCCTGGTAAATAGTCAAAAGGTAAAAGCGCCTTCTTATTTAATTAAGGAAAAAGACCTAATAGAGCCAAAGGCGAAAGATAAGAAACTCGATTTAATAAAGCAGAATATTAAACTTTCAGAAAAAAGAACAATTCCAGGTTGTTGGAAATTGACAGAGTTTCTTTAAAAGGTAAAGTGCTTAGACTGCCTGACGAAGAAGAGTTAGATCAGGAGATTGAAACATCTCTTATTATAGAGTATTATTCTCGATAAACCCTGTAAGAAAGATTAGAAGGGGCTTTGAATCCTTTCTTTCTTAAGAAGTAGAAAGTAAGCAGGTTTTTTTAAATTTAAGTATGTAAATTTTGAACTCTCATACTTCATATTAAGGAGGAATAAGTGAGAGAACTGGTAAAGCCGGAAAGGGTAGAATTTGAAGAGAAAGGCCTCTCTAAAACTTACGGTAAATTTATTATCGAACCTTTAGAAAGGGGGTATGGAATAACCTTAGGTAATTCTCTTCGCCGGGTTTTGCTCTCTTCCCTCCCTGGATCAGCGGCTATTTCGGTAAAAATAGATGGGGTAAGTCATGAATTTGCTACTATTCCAGGGGTAAAGGAAGATGTGCTTCAGATTATTCAGAATATAAAAAAAATTAGAGTAAGATTATACACTGATGAAGAGAAAGAAGTTTTCCTGGATGTCAGAGGTCCTCTAAAAGTGAAGGCCTCCCATATTCAAACTGATAGTGAGGTAGAAATTGTGAATCCCGATCTTCACCTTGCTACTTTGGATAATGAAAAGGCTCATTTATCCATCCAGATAACCTTAGCTAAAGGAAGAGGATATGTAGAGGCAAGTGAAAACAAAGGAGAAGATCGACCGGTGAGAACTATTCCCATAGATTCTATTTTTTCCCCTATCAAGAAGGTTAAATATGAAGTACATCCAGTTAGGATTGGAAGAAAGACAAACTTTGATTCTCTTGTTCTGGAAGTCTTTACCGATGGAACCATACTACCAGATGAAGCTTTAAATGAGGCTGCAAATATCTTAAAAGATTACCTAACTCTTTTTGTTATTAAAAAAGAGGAGAAAGGAAAAATAAAAAAAGAAGAGGAAAGTTTTCTTGAGGAAGAGGTAGATAAGCTAAGATTATCTAAACCTGCTTTAAAGGCCTTGAAAGGTGCAAAAATTTTAAAGATAAAAGATCTGTTAAATAAAAATTCCCAGGAATTTTTGAAAATTCGTAACTTTGGGGAAAGGTCCTTAGAGAAAGTGAGGGAGAAGTTAGCTCAGTACAATCTAAACATTAAAGAGGAGAAAAATGAGGCATAGGAAAAAAGGGAAAAAACTTGGTCGGAACAAAGATCAACGAAAAGCTCTTCTTTCTAACCTAACTAAGTCGTTAATTTTTTACGAGGAAATCGTTACTACTCAAGCTAAGTCAAAAGAGGCAGCCAGGTTTGCTGAGAAAATGATTACTCTGGCTAAAGATGGCTCTCTTCATCATCGAAGAATTGTCTTAAAATTTATTCACGATAAGAAAGTGGTAGATAAGCTTTTCTCTGTTGTTGCTCCCCGGTATCAAAAACAAAAAGGAGGATACACTCAGATAATGAAATTAGGGTATCGCCAGGGAGATAGTGCTTTAATGTGTAAGGTAAAACTGGTTTAAGATTTCTTATGCAAAATATAAAGCTTACTCTGGAGTACGATGGTGGCCAATACCACGGATGGCAAAAACAACCAAACCTTTCTACGGTTCAACAAGAATTAGAAAAGGCTCTCTTAAAACTTTTCCATCAGAAAATATCAGTGATAGCAGCGGCGAGAACTGATGCTAAGGTTCATGCTAAGGGACAGGTGGTAAATTTTATTACCTCTAAACCCATATCACCCCTCACAATAAAGTGTGCCTTAAATAGTTACTTACCCAAAGATATCAGAGTTAAAAGTTCTCAAATAGTTTCCTTAAATTTTAACGCCCGACGCGATGCCTGGTATAGAATTTATGGTTATCTAATTTATAACTTCTCTGTAAGTTCTCCTCTTTATCGCAGGCTTAGTTGGTGGATTTTCTTTGATTTAGATATCCAAAAAATGAGGGATGCTTTTCAGTTTTTAGTAGGTGAACACGACTTTTCTTCTTTCCAGGCTCAAGGAAGTCCTTCTTCTTCCACAATCCGAGAAATAGAGAAGTTAAAATTATACAAAAAAAACCACTTTATTTTTCTTTTTATAAAGGGTAGAGGTTTTCTTTATAAAATGGTAAGAAATATTGTGGGGACTTTAGTAGAGGTAGGACGAGGTAAAATTCCTTCTTCTCAGGTAAGGGACATTTTAGAAGCTAAGGATAGAAGAAAAGCTGGACCTACTGCTCCTTCACATGGACTCTATCTCTTGAAAGTAGGGTATCCGAAGTCACACATATTTACATAAAGCCCTTATTTATTGACAAAATGCCAATATTTGATAGTGTAAATGGTGTAAAAACACTTTTGGGAGAGATGATATGCTTTGCCAACTCTGTGATCAAAGAGAGGCCACAGTCCATTTTAAAGAGGTTATAAATGGGGTTGTTCGAGAGCTTCATCTTTGTGAGGTTTGCGCTGAGGAAAAAGGTTTTTTAAACAAGTCTTTCCCCCTTCCTGATCTACCTCTGCCAAGTTTAATAACTGGATTAATTGGATTTGATACCGTTCCCCCAAAAAAAGAGAAAAAATGTCCAGGGTGTGGGCTTACTTATACCCAGATAGAGGGAAATGGTAAAATGGGCTGTAATTTATGTTATCAGACCTTTGAAGAGTATGTTTCTCCTCTTTTGGAAAAGATTCACGGTAGAGTTCTTCATAGAGGAAAGGTGCCCAGGAGAGGAAGAATGAGAAGTAAAATAGAAAGACAGTTGTATCAACTTCACCAGGCATTGAATGAGGCAGTAAAAAAAGAGGAGTACGAAAAGGCAGCTCAAATTAGAGATAAGATAAAGAAATTGCAAAGTGAAAAGACCAATGATTCCTCAACAACTAATTAATTCTCCCAGCCAATGGATAAAGGAAGAGGGACCAGAGGCAAATATTGTTTTTAGCTCTCGGGTCAGATTAGCAAGAAACATTCAGGATTTTGTTTTCCCTCCCTGGGCCAGTAACTCTGAGTTAAAGAAGGCTTCTGCTGAAATTCTTGAGGCTGCCGGTAAGAGCAAATATTTTAAAGGTTCCTCGGTGATAGATATGAAAAAGCTTTCTTTTTTGGAGAGAAAATTTCTTTTAGAGAGGCATTTAATCAGCGATGAGTTTATGAAGCCTGCTGAATATCGATTTTTGCTGACTACAAAGGGAGAAATTATTTCCTTAATGATAAATGAAGAGGATCATTTAAGACTTCAAAGTATTCTCTCTGGGCTTCAGTTAATTGAGGCCTGGAAATTAAGCGATGAGGTAGATAATGATCTGGAAGAATATCTAAATTATGCTTTCTCTTCTCAAAGAGGTTACCTTACTTCCTGTCCTACTAATGTGGGCACAGGAATGAGGGCATCCTGTATGATACACCTACCTTCCCTGGTAGCTACCAATAGAATTAGAGATGTGTTAAAGAGTGTCTCTCAATTAGGTCTGATAACCAGAGGTCTCTACGGTGAAGGAACAAGTTCTCAGGGAGATCTTTTCCAGATTTCTAACCAGGTTACTTTATGTTTGGAAGAAGAACAAATCCTTAACTCTGTAGAGAGAGTAACTCGTCGGGTAGTGGAAGAGGAAAGAAGAGCCAGAGAAGTTTTACTTAAAAATAGTTCTGCTAAAATAAAAGATGGGATAGGACGAGCTTACGGAATTTTAACCAATGCTTATCTGATAACTTCAGAGGAGGCTTTACAGTTATTATCTAAAATAAGGTTGGGTATAGGCTTGGGATTGTTACCTGGTTTAAAAATTGGTGTTTTAAATGAACTTTTTATTTTAATTAAGCCGGCACAGATTCAGATGAGAGAGGAGAAATCTTTAAATTCTTTTTCTCGGGATCAAATTAGAGCTAAAATCATTAAAGAAAAGTTAAAGCAAGGGCTCTCGGAATAAAATTTATTTTAATCTTAAAGGATTAAGCTGATGTTTTGTAAGTCGGGGGATCTTTTACTAAAAGTACAGGAAACTATCCAGGAACATGATATGTTAAAGATAGGTGACCTAGTTGTCGTGGGTGTCTCTGGAGGTCCCGATTCTATAGCTTTAATTCATCTTCTCTGCAGATTAAGACAAGATTATAAATTGAGTATCTGGGTTGCCCATCTTAATCATGAGTTAAGAAGGGAAGCAGGAGAGGAGGCTGAGTTGGTAAAGAGCTTTGCCTCTCAATTAAAAGTCCCTGTAGTTTTAGATTCCTTAAATGTTGCTCTTTTTGCTAAGCAGAAGAAGATTTCTCTTGAGATGGCTGCTCGAGAGATTAGATATAAATTTTTTGAGCGTGTAGGAAGAAAGGTAGGAGCTACTAAGATTGCTCTGGGTCACACTGCTTCTGACCAGATAGAAACCCTTTTGATGAGGTTAATAAGAGGTGCTGGTTTGGATGGTCTTGCTGGTATTCCTCCCACAAGGGGGAAGATCATTCGCCCTTTGATCAGTGCCTTTCGAGAAGAGATAGAAAAGTATTGCCAGATCTATAATCTTTATCCTTGCAGAGATTCTTCTAATCAGGAATTATCCTTTTTCCGAAACAAAATTCGTTTGAGGCTAATTCCCTTTATCGCTCGGGAATATAATTCTCAATTTAATCAGGTTTTGTTCCGAACTGCTAATATATTACGAGAGGAGAGAAAGTGTCTAAATGAAGTTGTAGAAGAGACATTAAAAAAGTTAATCCTGGAAAAGAACAATGGGCAGATAGTTATAGATGCAGAAAAGTTACTATCTTCTCTTTCTTTAGCTTTGCAGAGAAGAGTTATTCGTAAGCTTATACAGGAAGTGAAGGGTGATTTAAAAAATATAAGTTTTATTCATATAGATAAAATACTTAAATTAAAATCAGATAAAGGGACCAAGATAATTAATCTTCCCGGTGATATTTTAGTCAAGAGGGAGTACTCGAAGTTAGTGATAAAAAAAGGCGAACAAGAGTCTCTCTCTTTTTTTTCTCCCCTTGCTGTTCCGGGGAAGACGATTCTTTCCCATCCTGGTTTTTTGTTTGAGAGTGGGCTGTCTTGCGAAAAATCCTCTTATTTTTCTTTAGATTCTTACTGTATTCAACTCGATTGGAATAAGTTACCCGGTTCTTTATTCCTGCGAGGAAGGAAAAAAGGAGATAAGTTTCAACCTCTGGGAATGAAAGGAGAAAAGAAATTAAAAGATTTTTTTATAGACCTTAAAGTTCCTTGTCAGCAAAGGGATAAGGTCCCTATTTTGGTGAGTGGTGAAAGAATAGTTTGGGTAGTTGGTTATCGAATTGATGATAGATTTAAAGTAGATGAGCACACTAATAAAATTCTCAGGATAAAGGCAAAGGTCAAAAAAGGGAGTGAGAAAAAATGAAAAGAGAGGCAAGAGTAGAAAGAAAAACTAAGGAAACCGAGGTAGAGATCTCTATTAATTTAGATGGTGAAGGTCATTTTAAGATAGATACAGGCTACTCTTTTTTAAACCATATGCTGGAACTTTTCTCCTGGCATGGATTCTTTGACTTAGAAATTTTAGCTCGAGGGGATACTCAAGTTGATTATCATCACCTGGTAGAGGATGTAGGAATATCTTTAGGGAAAGCATTTAAGAAAGCTTTAAAAGAAAAACAAGGGATAAAAAGATACGGCAATAGTTTTGTTCCCATGGATGATGTGTTAGTTCAGTGTGTGGTAGATATCAGCGGACGTCCTTTTTTTGTCTTACATAGCTCTGAAAAATTGGAAGGAGAGATTTTTGAGATTTTTAAGGGGTTTTTTAGAGGTTTTTCTTGTCATTCTGGAATTACTCTTCATATTAACCTGTACCGGGGACAAGGTTATCATCACATTTTAGAAGCGATTTCTAAAGCTTTTGCCTTAAGTTTAGATGAAGCTTGCACAGTGGAAAGCAGAAGAAGGACTATTCCTTCTATAAAGGGGAGTATAGATGAGGTTTAATTATGCGAGCTGTGATTCAAAGAGTTACTAAAGCTACCTGTTGGGTGGGAGAAAAAGAAGTTGGGTCTATAAATAAAGGAATAGTGGTTTTTTTAGGAGTGGGGAAAGATGACCAACTACAGGATGCTGAGTATATGGCTAATAAAATTTTTAATCTACGCATATTTGGAGACTCACAGGATAAGTTAAATTTATCTTTGTTGCAGGTAAAAGGAGAGGTTCTTGTAATTCCTCAATTTACCGTGTATGGAGATTGCGGGAAGGGATACCGACCTAATTTTATTAAAGCTGCCCCGCCTCAAGATGCTAAATTTCTTTATTTTAAAGTAGTGGAAGTGATGAGGGAGAAAATTTTTAGAGTAGAGGAAGGAGTATTCGGAGCTAAGATGAGAGTAAGGGTAGATAATGAGGGGCCGGTAACTTTAATTCTTGATTCTAAGTAAAGAAGGTAAAATAGATGGCCAAGACAACTGTAGGCTTAGAAGTAGGTGCCACAGGGGTAAAACTGGTAGAGTTGATCCATCGAGGAAATGAATGTCAGTTAAAGAGTCTGGGTTTAGCTCAGATACCCTTATATAAAAAAGGAGTGGATAATGCGAAAGAGAAGGCTCTGATTGTTCGCCTCATTAAAGATCTAATGCAAAGGTATAAAGTGAACAGAAAACGTGTGGTTATATCAGTGGGGGGGGAATCAGTAATTATTAGAAGAATAAAAGTCCCTCAAATGGAACCTAAGGAGCTTAATCAGGCTCTTAAATGGGAAGCCGAAGAGTACATCCCCTACCCCATTAATGAGGTAACCCTTGGTTTCCATATTCTAAAGAAGAGTTTATCAGAAGCTGGGAATCCAGAGATGTCTTTAATCCTGGTAGGGGCAAGGAATGAGATTATTCAGGATCAGCTTAAAGTTATGAGACAGGCAGATATTTCTCCAATAATAATAGATGTAAGTCCTTTTGCTCTTTTCAATGTTTTTGACCACATCAGTTCAAAAGATAAGGAAGGGGTAGCTCTTCTTGAATTTGGACACAAAAATACAGACTTAGTTATATCAGAAGAAGATTCTCCTTTTTTAGTGAGAAGTATAAAGTTTGGGGGATATCAAATTACTAAAGATATCGGTGATGAATTTAATATCCCCTTTGTTGAAGCTGAAAAATTAAAGAAAAGCTATGGTCTTATGGAGAGAGAAGATGAAGTTTTTAAAGAATCTGAGGAAAGTGTTAAGCTAAATAGAATTATCAGGAAATCTCTTGATAGTTTAGTTAATGAGATTGCTCATTCTCTTGAGTATTACACTTCTAATAGAGAAGGAGCTTTAGTTAAAAAGATTGTTCTTTCTGGAGGCGGCTCGCTTCTCAAAAATATAGACAAATTTTTAGCTGAGCAGTTAGGAATACCGGTGGAGATAATCAATCCTTTTGAAAATATTATCTGCAATTCTCAAAATTTTCCTTCTGAGTTTTTATCTTCCCTGTCTCCTTTGCTCAGTATCCCTGTAGGATTAGCTCTTAGAGAGGTATCTTAGTTATGCTTAAGATAAACCTTTTACCTGGTGAGATATTAAGGAAGAGGGAAAGAAGAGATTTTATAATTTTTGTCGGTATTTGTGGCCTGATTGCTGTTTTAATTTGTTCTCTTTATTTTCTCTCTTTTACTCCAGAAGTTACCAGGATAAAGAAGGAATTGGCATTAGTTCAATCTCAGGTTAGAGAGTATCAACCTATTTTAGGGCAGATAAAGAAGATAAACCAGGAGAATGATCAACTCCAGCTCTGTTTAGATTCATTGAGAAGTGTGGTAATCAAGCAATCTTGCTGGCCTTGGATTTTATATGAAATAAGTAAGGCTTTGTCAGAAAATG
Source organism: Candidatus Aerophobota bacterium (assembly GCA_030607715.1). The sequence goes on along the minus strand of JAUWJM010000009.1, from coordinate 1,812 downwards.
TATGGCTAAAGGAAATAAAGAAGGACAGGAATATTTCTTTCATTGAAATTAAGGGGAGCAGTCTTACTCAAACCATGGGTGTAGCTAAATTTATAGAAAATTTGAATCACTCTTCTTTATTTGAGGAAGTGAATTTTACCAATTTTTCCAGGCGAGAGATAATGGGCAAAATGATAATGGAATTTGCTTTGAAATGCGAATTAAGTGAGTCCATCCCTTAAGGAGGTGATATCTTGGTTTTTACTACAAAGGGAAGAGTGCTTACCGGAGTGTGCGTGTTTGGAGGGATAATTCTTCTCTTTTACTTTTTCATCTACCTTCCTCATGTAAAATATATAGAATCAGTAGAAGGACAGATTAAATATGAAAATATTAAAGTTATGCAATTAAAGAAAAAAGCTGACCAGTTAAACAGGCTCCAGGCAGAATATAAAAAAATCCAGGCTAAACTCTCCTTCTTAAAGGATGATCTTCAAAAAGGAGAGGATAATTTTCTTTATCAACTGGGGCTAAGAGGACGTATTTACAAGATTAATTACTTAGAAATTACTCCTCAGTCTATGTTGGAGGAGAAATACTACTATCGTACTCCGATAAAAATTCATCTCTATGGAACCTATCACAGCTTGGGGATGCTTCTTTCCGATATGGCTAAAAGGCAGGGTCCAGGGACTTTTACTGTAGATACTGTATTGATAAAGGAAAGAAAAGAGGAAAAACATACTATAGAAGCTTATCTTACCATCTCTCTATATAAGTATAGAATTTTTGAATTTATTAAAGAGGACATTGATGCTTCCGAGGTGAGAAAAGACAGTGAAGTTTCACAAGCTATCTTAAGGAGAAAAAGATGAGCAAGGGGATTGAAATAATTTTAATTGGGAGTATAATGTTTTTACTTTCTTCTTTAGGCAGTTGGTCCCTGGAAAAGTTAAATGAGGAAGTTCTTCTCCCTCCAATCTTTGAGTATAAAGTGGAAAATCGTAGGGACCCTTTTTTATCTTTAATTGTATTAATTGTAGAAGAGAAAAAAACTAAACCTGAGACAGCTTCACCTGAAACTGTGAAAGAGACAAAACCAAGAATAGTTACTCAGTCGGATTATAAATTGGTAGGTTTAGTATGGGACAATAAGGGAAGTTTAGCTATTATTAAGAAGGGGGAAAGAAACTGGTTAGTTAAGGAGGGAAGTTTATTGAATAGCTTTAGAGTAGCTCGTATTGAGGGTAAAAAAGGAGAGGTTACCCTATGGGGAAAGAACGAGATAATTCAGTTAAAACTTGCAGAGAGGGAAAAATGAAGTGGTTGAAATTTTTATTTATAGTAGTGGTGGTGGGAGTAATCACAGGGATTCCTTCTTTAAACTGGGCTACTCAGACTACTCCCATTGAGGAAAAGGTTATTTCTCTGGATTTTAAGGATGTTCCTCTTTCTGATGTCCTCAGGATAATCTCTGTTAAAACAGGAATTAATATAATTATTGAACCAGGAGTTAAGGGAAGAGTAACTGCCAGGTTTGAGAAACCTATCTCTGTTCTTAAAGCTCTTGATATTATATTGGAAACAAACAACTGCCAATATGAGCTAAAGGATAATATTATTAAGGTAATTCCTATTGTTTCTCTTTTGGAGGAGAAAACTTTCTTTCTTAAATATGCCTTAGCTCTCTCTCTTAAAGATTCAGCTTCCTCTTTTCTATCCCCTCAGGGAGTTTTAGAGATAAACTCTGAGAATAACTTTATTCAGGTTAAAGATACCTCATTAGTGATAAATAAAATAAGTAAATTTCTATCAGAGGTTGATAATTTAGCT